>QHZK01000267.1 GCA_003224635.1 Acidobacteriota bacterium
TTTCAGATCCCGCTCAGCATGTACAGAGCCGTTGGAATGTAAACCGCGACGAAAACAATCGCCACCGCGTAAACCAGTTTGCGGTGAACGCCGGTGGCGGCAGGCCAGAAATCACTGATGGTGATGCGGATGCCGTTCAGCGCATGGTAGAGGACGGCGCCCGCCAGCAGCACTTCACTCACGCGAAAAACGGGCGCGCGATAGATGACCAGAAGGCTGTCGAACACTTTCGGGCCCCAGCCGATGAGCGCGATATCCGCAATGTGGATCAGCAGGAAGAGCAGGACGCCGAGGCCGGTCAGGCGGTGCAGCATCCAGGCCCACTGACCTTCCCTGCCGCGATACGTCAAGTACTCCAGGGGTTTGACCATAGCTGCTCGCCTTGGGGTTCTCGATTGAGCTTCTTGGGTCTCGCTTATCGGTCTTTTCCGACAGGAAACGTGGCGTTATTCCGTTGAGGCGGGCTGCTACCCGGGCCGAGCATCAGGATGGCCGCCGCGCAAAATCCTAAGTTTCATTGTAACCCATTCGGCACTTCGTGAACAGCACCGTGCGCCCTGATTGTGTCGAGCGCGGCCACAAGGTGAGGTTTTCAAAGGGCCCCGGTAATGATAATGTGCAGCCATGCGCGGGCGGACGTGGGTGTTTGATCCTCAAAGCGGCGGGCAGAACATACCCCGCGCTGTCCAAGAGCAGACGCGGGAGCGCATTTTAGCGCATGCGGCCAAGACGCGACCCGAGAAGGCCTCGCAAGTGCGCATTCGGTTCCACGGCCCATTTTGTTACATTGATGCGCAAGAGCCGGATTCGCCTTATCTAATGCATTTGTGCCGGCTGCGCTACTTTAGGCCCGACAACTGGAGCCTCGCCTTCTACACATATAGCAACGAGAGATATGAGCCGTGTGTCTTTGGCTCTGGAGACTGGATGGGAACGGCGGAAGAGGCCTTTGAGATCGGAGCCCTGTACCTCGGCTGAGCGCCTTTCGTTTTCAGAGCGAGATTCCTCGCTGCGCTCGGAATGACAGCGGTCCCAATCATTTTTCGGCAACCTGCTGAACGTTACACCTCAACCGGCAGGCTCCAACTCTTCGCCCCCATGTTGTCGGCGGCGAGGCAATGGACCTGAGACTCGACGCCGTTTTGCGCGAGCGACCGCCGCACCTGCTCTCCGACAGCCTGCGCGCTGCCGCGAACAAAGGCCAGGATCGAGGGCCCCGCCCCGCTCAGACAGATGCCGAGCAAGTCGGGGTGTTTCAGGCTCAGGACTTCCTTCAAGCCCGGGACCAGAGTAGCGCGATAGGGCTGGTGCCAGCGATCGTCAAAGAAGGCGCGCTGCAATTCCGCCTTGCCGGAAAAAAATTGAGCGGCCAGGACCGCCACTCGCTGCAAGTTGTGGACCGCGTCCTCGCGGGAGTATTGCGCGGGCAACACTTCGCGCGCCTTCTCGGTGGGAACGGCGTAATCGGGGACGACGAGCGCGAGCTGGAGTGAATCCGGGACCGGGCAGGAATACGCCAGCACCGCGCCCCGGTGTTCGACGGCCACCGTGAAGCCGCCGTGCCACGCCGCCGCCGCATTGTCCGGATGGCCTTCGAGCCGCGTCGCCATCGAAACCAGCTCTTCGTCCGAGAGCGCCGTATCGGCCATCCAGTGGCAGGCGGCCAGCGCCCCCACAATCGCCGCCGCGCTGGACCCGAGACCCACGCCGACCGGAATCTGGTTCTCGATTTCCAGGTCAAAACCTCGCGCCTTGTGCCAGCCTTCGAGCGTATTCCGGATCGTGCGGGCGATCAGATTCGTGGGGTCAGTCGGGACCCGCTCGGGCGTCACTCCGCTGTAACGTACGTTCACCGTGCGGTCCGGGCGCGGCCTTATGTTGATGTGCAAGTAGAGGCCGAGCGCCAGCGCCGCGCAATCAAAGGCGCAGCCCAGGTTCGCGCAAGTCGCCGGCACACGGACGGAAATCTGCTGGGCCATCGCTCATCCAACGGTCAGGGATTTGCTTCTCGATTTCTCTTACACCGCTTGTCGTTCAAAAGCAAGGCAAAAGGAGGAAGGCAAATCAGAAACCAGAAATCGAAAACCGGGAAAAGGATGCAGACCCAGACCTCGAAAGTCGAAGCGACCGTCCTGTGCGCGGTCCGTGCTTTTCCTTTGACGAGTTACTTTACCCGCCCGCAATTGCGGGTATCAGCAGGACTTCGTCGCCATCCTGGAACGTGTAGCCATTCCCGCCCAGGAAGCGGATATCCTCATCGTTGACGTAGATGTTCAAGAAGCGCTGCGGAGCCCCGTCCGCCTGGCAGAGGTTCTGCCTGATGCCCGGGTACTTGCTCTCCAGCGCATCAAAGAGCTCGGAAAGATTGCGCGCCGGGCACTCGAAGGTTTCGGCGCCAGCAGTGAACTTGCGCAATGGCGGAGGGATGCGAAGAGTTATGGGCACGGAGCCTCTGGCAAAACCGAAGAACAAATCAAAAATCAGAAGGCAAAAATCAAAGGGCAAAAATTGAAGTCAGTCGAGTGGAAGCCTTCGCTCTCGAGCTCGGAGGCTGTTTTCGGTTCTTATTTTTGATTCTTGATTTTTGCCTTTTGATTTTTCTTTCCCCTCCATGCTAAACGCTCGCCGCTGCCGTAGCGAGTTGAACGTACCGCTCCTCAAAATCAGCCAGCTTGGGCCGTATCGCCGCCACTTCCTCGAGGCGTCCGCTGACCGCGGCAACGGTCTTGAGCCCGTTTCCCGTGATTGCGAGCACGGTCGCTTCATCCGGGCTCAAAAACCGGCGGCGAATCAGTTTCTGCGTGACGGCGACGGTGACGCCGCCGGCGGTCTCGGTGAAGATGCCCTCGGTTTCGGCCAGCAGGCGGATGCCCGCGACAATCTCCTCGTCCGTCACGTCCTCGCCCGCGCCGCCGCTTCCGAGAATGGTCTTCACAGCGTAGAACCCGTCGGCGGGATTTCCGATCGCCAGCGACTTGGCGATGGTCGAGGGCTTTTGCGGCTCAATCTCAGGCGTTCCCTTCTTGGCAGCGGTCGAGATCGGCGAGCATCCGGTGGCCTGCGCGCCAAAAAACTTGGTCGTCGCCGGCTCCACCCATCCAAGCTTCTTGAGTTCCTCGAAGGCCTTGTTGATTTTCGTGATGAGCGAGCCGCCCGCCATCGGCACGACGATGTTCCGGGGCAGCCGCCAGCCGAGCTGCTCCGCCACCTCGTAGCCCAGAGTCTTCGAGCCCTCGGAGTAATACGACCGCAGGTTGACGTTGACGATGCCCCAGGGGTATTTCTGGGCGACCTCGGAACAGAGCCGGTTCACCTGGTCGTAGTTTCCGCTGACCTTCACCAGCGTCGCGCCGTAGACCTGTGTGGCGATGATTTTCTCGCTCTCGAGATCGGCGGGAACAAAGATGAAAGCGGTGAGTCCTGCGGCGGCGGCCTGCGCGGCCACCGCATTGGCGAGATTCCCCGTGGAGGAGCACCCGACCGTCTCGAAGCCGAACTCGAGGGCCTTGCTCAGCGCCACGGCCACCACGCGGTCCTTAAAGGAGAGAGTGGGATGATTCACGGCGTCGTTCTTGAGATAGAGCTCACGGGCGCCCAGCGCCCGCGCGAGACGCGGGGCGGGCACGAGCGGCGTAAAGCCGGTGTGATGCCCGACGCGCGGCTCGCCATCCAGCGGCAAAAGCTCGCGATACCGCCACATGTTCGGCGGACGCGCCGCGATGTCGTCGCGGCGCACGTCGGACCAGATGCGGCCGTAGTCATACGCCACCTCGAGCGGGGCCCAACAGTCCTCGCAGGCGGCGAGCGGCGCTAACTCGTAAGTGCGCGCGCATTCGCGGCACTTCAGGTGCTGTGCGTAACTCATCACCCCTCCCTCGTGGAATCCGTGTCCTCGACCCTCATTGTTCCGGGTCACAGAAGCGAAACGCATACCGGCCCGCTTGCTCGATGCCAGCGGCGAGCCTGCTTTCGATTCGAGCCAGGCCTTCGTCTCATCTTGAGGCTGACCGGCAACTGGAAAGGAGCAGAATCGGCGACGCGGGAGGCTTTAGAAACTGAAAAAGCCTCCCGGTCGATTGGGGAGGCTTGGCGGAAAACCTAACAGCCCCTCTCATCTGCCCCAATTACCGGGCGGGAGTTGGCACCTGCCCCCGATTCAAGATCGGGGCGGTTGCCGTGGCGTCATAGGGCCCGTCCCTCGGCCACTCTCGATGAGATTCAGGGTCTCTGAATCAACCGATATTCAATTGTCAAGGACAATGGTAGTGAAGCGAGCGCCCTGCTGTCAAGCGAATTTTTCGGAATTTCTGCGGACGATCGGGCGCGCCCTGGCAATTGACAGCCTAGTCAGGGCAAGAATATGGTCGACTCATTAAGGATGAGTCCAATGTATTTTTACCATGATTTCGTGGCGTCGGTCGGGGCAGACGCTTGAGCCAGGGTCTTCTGCAAGTCGTGGAGGTCGTGAAAGACCTTGCCGGCGATTTCTGCAGCGTGAGGACCAAACATCATGCGACCTCCGCGCAGCAGCACCACGACCACGTATTTATGCTCTGAGTCGCTCGAGCTCGAGTAGGAAGCGAACCAGCCCAAGCGCGCGCCGTCCTCGCTGCAGGTCCCGGTCTTCCCCAGGATTTGCTCGTCGGGATCAAACGCCGACCGGGCGGTGCCGTACATGACCGCTGCCGCCATGCCCTGTTTCACGTCCGGAAAATAGTCCTCAAGGTCATCCAGTTGCCGCCGCACCCTGGGCTCAAAGCGGGCGACCTCCTCAGACGTGCGGGGATACTGCAGATAATAGAGGGTGCCGCCGTTAGCGATGGCGGAGACGATGGACGCGAGTTGCAGCGACGTTA
>QHZK01000268.1 GCA_003224635.1 Acidobacteriota bacterium
GTTCCCATCAAGGCAATCGACTGGGACGGCAGTGCGGGGGTCGTGAGGTGCACGCGGGCCGTGCGCCAGTGGCGGTCGTACTTGAAGTCAGTCAGGACTCCGTCCACGCGGCACTTGGTCGGGAGCGGCGGCAGCAGCGCCAGGACGTCGTGTTCGCCGGGCGCGAAGTCCAAGTCGGCCCACATGCGGCTCTGGTGCGAGCCGGTCTCGCCCAGCATCGCCATGTCCGCGATGAACGGAACGGTCATGGGCTTGGGCGCCCGGGGCCTGGTCTCCTCTTCCTCCAGCGCGATCGGGCTGGGCACGACGCTCGGGGGAAATTCAGCGGTCCAGCTTCGCAAGGCAAGATCGCGGGGAAGCGCAACGAGCAAGAGGTGGTCGTTCACGTAGAGAATCTTCTCGGTCTTCTCGACGCGCAATCCGATGGTCACAGATTCGTAATCCTCGTCCCAGTACTGGTAGAGAGCGTCACCCTCGACCGTAGGTTCATGCTCGGTGGCGAGGGCGATTTCCGCCGCGCGCCCCCGCTCGTCGTAGACCACCAGAAAATGCCGGTCGAGAATCAGGCCGTAGCCGAGCACCTCAGCGGTCGAGTATCGGAGCTGGCTGCCCGGGACAGGAATCTGCACGGGAAACATTTTCATCTCGCGCGGGCCGAGCACGAGTTCGCCCTGGCGCGGAACCGTGATGGTGCGGCGAGTGGGGCTGGCCGGGTCCTCGAAACTCATCTTGTAGCGCTGCTCCGCGTTGGCATTCTCGCGCACAAACACGACGGCGCTCTGGCCGCCGATGCGCTCCGTCACGCTGACGTATTTGTTGGTGGACTGGGTGGCGTTTTCCGGCGCCTCGGCGCGCGTAAGCACCCCACCGAACATCCCGAGCGACGCCCCAATGCCTCGCGCCGCGTAGTATTTCTCCCACAGGCCGCCCGGCTCGCGGATGGGCGCGGCATAGTCGTAGGTGGTGGTGAGCCTCTTGGCGGCCCAATCGAAGCTGGTCCCGCCAAAGCCCATGTAGTAACTGAAGTAGGTCACGCCCTGCTCGATCACGGTCTTCGACAGCATGTTGAGCTGGGCGCCGTCGACGCCGTCCTGGTCAGCCGAGAGCTTCCCGCCGAATTCGCTGAACCAGCCGCCCTGAAGCTCGGTGACGCCCAGCGGCGACGCCGGCTCCTCCTTGCGCAGCTTCGCAAGCGCCGGCGGGACCTCCTTCAGAATGTTCCAGCGCGGGTAGAAGTTGCAGGTGTCCATGACGCGCGCCAGGTCGGGGTCGAAGCGCTCGCGCACCTGCCTGGTCCAGCAGGTGATGAGCGGCACGTCAATCCCGGCATTCGACGCCATGCGGGCGAGAGCCCGGATGTATTCCTTCTTCTCCGGGTCCGGCAGCTTGCAGTAATCGTACTCGTTCTCGATCTGCACCATGATAATCGGCCCGCCCGTGGTCGCCTGTGACCGCTGGATGACCGGCAGCGCCTGGTTGAACCAGTGCTGGGAAGTCTCGATGCTCTGCGGGTGGCTCGAGCGCAGGGGGAAGCGCTTGGCCACGACCCAGTGCGGAAATCCTCCCGCGTCCCATTCCGCGCAGACGTAGGGCCCGGGCCGCGCGATCATCCAGAATCCCATCTCTTTCACGAGCTTGACGAAGCCCTCGAACTCGCTCAGGTCGGAGCGGCCTTCCTCGGGCTCGTGGTAATTCCAGAAAACGTAGCTCTCAATAGTGTTGAACCCGGCGCGCCGGAATTTCACCAGGCGGTCGCCCCAGAGCGCCCGGGGGCAGCGCGGGTAGTGGAATGCGCCGCTGAAGACGAACGCGTCGCGGCCGTTGATCGTGAAACAATGCGCGTCGTAACGAATGATGTGCGGGTTTTGAAACTGAGATTCCCCTTGAACAAGTCCTGGACTTGTGAGCGGCGCGCCAAGCATGTCCAGGCTTCGAGGGCTGATTCTGACCGCCAGGGGCGCGCCTAGAGCTCCTTCGAGGAATCGTCGTCGAGAGGGCTTCACGGATCAACAATTAGAGCCGAAATCGGGTGGGAAAACAATCAGCGGTTGCTTAGAAACCGGTCGGGGTCGTTCAGGCTTTCAAGGGTGTGGGTCTCCTTAGCGCCTGGCGGCGACGCTGATTTTCATCCTCTGCTCGCGCACGTGGCCGATGAGCCGGCGGACGCTGCTCGCGAGCTGGACGACTTCGCCGTCGCCCTGGACGTCGAACTCCATTTCATAATTGCCCGCCGCCGCGTGGTCCACGGCCTCTTTGAGATCCACCAGGGGCTTGACCACTTGGCGCGGCAGGATGAAGCTCAGCAGGACGCTCAACACCAGGGTGACGGACGAAACGATAATCAACACCCATTCCGCGCGATGCGCAAGCTGGCGAGTTTCCATCTGGTCGCGAAGCACCCAGTTCCAACTGCGCTTTTCGAGGTCGGAGGCCAGTTGCCGGATGTCGTCGCTCGAGGCCTGGAGGTCGGTTGTGGCCTGGCGCAGGGTCGGGTCTTCCGCTTCCAGCGTTTCCGTAATCTGAACGTCGAACGAGCCCACCCGGTTGCGGAGGTCGTCCATGAGCCGGCCGCGGCTCTCGCGCCTGTCCTTCTTCAAAAGGCCGTCCAAGTCCTTCTCGTAAGCCTGCACCACCTTCTGAATGCGCTCGACCGGGGCTTGTCCGGGTCCTCCCATGCGCGACACCGCTTCCTCGAGGCGCGCGCGGTGAAGCTTCACCTCGTCCAGCATCTTTTGAGTGGTCGGCTGCTCGGCGGGCTGGAGGGTGCGCATCGTGCCGATGATTTCCTCCAGGTCGCGCAGCGCATCCCGGTTGGTCTGGAGTTTCTCGGGGTCGTGGGAAAGGAAATAATCCTGTTCGGCGCGCCGGGCGTCCAGCATTTCGATCGAGGCGCGCTCCGCCATGGTGGCCACGGGCGCGTGGACGCTGACGATGCGGTCCACGATCCATCCCATTCGGAACAGGTAGTAAACCGCCAGGAAGATCACGGGAACGAGGATCAGCCGGACGATGGCAAGACTGTACGCGACTCTCCGCCGCAGGGACACGCCGCGCGCGAAGACGGTTAGAGGCTTCCGAACTCTCCAAGTCATGAGCCGGACTCCAACGGGCCCGACGCCCGCCGAAGGCGGACCGGTATTCCGGTCGCCTTGTTAGCTGCATCTTACCGTAAAACGGCGACCGTGCGCAGCTTTAATTCCTCCTTTGCTCGTTCGGAGTCAAGTAGATCCTGAGCAACCCAGCCCCGTAATCAATTATATATCAGAAGGAGTTCCCCTGCCACGTAGCCGCGTTGGGCAAGCTCCAACCTACCCCCGACCGTCACCCGCTTGGAAACTTTCGGGCGGCGTGATACGTATATCAGGGTATCCGAGGTAAAAGGGGAGGTTTCCGCCATGTACTGTCCGCAGTGTGGGAGAGAGTACGAGGAGAAAGTCAACTTTTGCTGCCATTGCGGCGCGGCGATGTTCGTACCGCCTTCGCCGCACAAGAGGCTGACGCGTTCGCGAAAGAACAAGAAGATCGCCGGCGTCTGCGGCGGGGTCGCCGAATACCTGGATGTGGACCCGACGCTGATCCGCGTGGCCTGGATCATGCTGGCGTTGTTTGTCGGGTGGGGATTGGTCGGCTATTTGATCGCCTGGATCATCATGCCGGATGAGTCCGTGGCCGCAGAGACGGCTATCGCCTCAACTGCGCCTCAGCCTGCCCGCCCGTCGTAGCAGGTTGCCGAGAAAGGCCGCGCGCCTATCATTCTGAGGAGCTTAAGGCGGTCCTGAACGAAGCGAAGGAAGAATCTCGCAACCTGTCATCTCGCAACCTGTCATTCTGAGCGAAGCGAAGAATCTCGCATTGGCTCTTTAAGAAAAGAAACAGAGCGAGATTCTTCGCTTCGCTCAGAATGACAAAGGTGCCGGGTCGCATTCATCAGAGCGAGATTCTTCGCTCCGCTCAGAATGACATGGGGCAGGCACATCTTTCAGCAAGTGCTACGCGATTTCGAACCCTCCCGCCTTCTCGAAGGCGTGCGCGACTTGCAGCAGCCGCGCTTCGTCAAAATGCTTGGCGAGGATTTGCGTTCCCACCGGCAGCCGCGGATCGCCTTTCGTCTTGCCACAAGGCACAGAGATGCCGGGGATTCCGGCCAGACTGGCGGTCACGGTATAAATGTCGGCCAGGTACATCTGAAGCGGGTCGTCCACCCGCTCGCCCAGCTTGAAGGCGGGAAGGGGCGAGGTGGGCGTTACGATGACGTCGACGTCCTCGAAGGCCTCGAGGAAGTCGCGGGCGATCAGCGTGCGGACCTTCTGCGCTCTCCGGTAATAGGCGTCGTAGTAACCCGAACTCAGGACGTAAGTGCCCAGCATGATGCGCCGCTTCACCTCGGCCCCGAAACCGCGGTCGCGCGTCTTTTCGTACATGCCACGCAGGTCGCTGTACTCCGGGGACCGGAACCCGTAGCGAACGCCGTCAAACCTGGCCAGATTGGAGCTCGCCTCCGCCGTGGCGATGATGTAGTAAGTGGCGATCGCGTAATCGGTGTGCGGAAGGCTGATGGGCACGATCTTGAAGCCGAGCTTCGCCAGCAGTTCAACTCCCTTCTGGATGTTGTCGCCGACCTGCGGGTTTAGGCCGGCGAAATACTCGTTGGGTACCCCGACCCTGAGTCCACTCACCGTTTCGCTGAGCGCTCCGGCGTAATCCGGGACCGGGACGTCCGCCGCGGTCGAATCGCGCGGGTCGTGGCCGGCAATGGTCCCGAGCAACAGCGCCACGTCGCGCACCGTCCTTCCGAAAGGCCCGACGTGATCGAGCGACGATGCAAACGCCACCAAGCCGAATCGCGATACGCGCCCGTAGGTCCCCATCATGCCGACGATCCCGCATAGCGCGGCGGGCTGGCGAATCGAGCCGCCGGTATCCGAGCCGAGCGCGACGGTGGCGAGTCCCGCCGCCACCGCAGAGGCCGAGCCGCCGCTCGACCCGCCGGGCACGCGCGCGAGGTCGTGGGGGTTGCGCGTGGGGAAGAAGGCGGAGTTTTCGGTTGATGAGCCCATGGCGAATTCATCGCAATTGGTCTTGCCGAGGACGCAAGCGCCGGCCGCTTCGAGCCGCTCGACTGCGGTCGCATCGTAGGGCGGAATGTACGCGTGACGATCTCGTCCTTGACCGCGGCCGGCACGCCCGCCAGGGGGGGCAGCGGCTCGCCCGCCGCGATCAGGCGGTCGATCTTCTTCGCCTGCTGCAGGGCGCGATCTGGACAAAGGGTGAGGTACGCGCGCACCTCCTTGTCCTTCTGCTCGATGCGCTCCAGATGGGCGCGCACTAGCTCTTCTGCCGAAATCTTCCTCAGCGCGAGAAGATTACGAATTTCATCGATCGCGAGAGCCGTCAGTTCCATGAGAAGGTCTATCGAGGAGAAGTTCTATCGAGCGACTTCAATGATTCCCCATTCGTTTGGAGCTGCGGTCGAAGCCGGTCCGCCAGGCTCAACTGCCCGCAAGCGGCCATGATGTCGCGGCCTCGGGAAATTCTGATGAAGGCCGGGACCTGCCGGTTCTTCAGCGCCTGCTGAAACCTGAGCACGCGCGCCAGCGGCGAAGGCCGATAGGGCAACCCCTCGCCCGGATTGTAGGGGATCAGGTTGACCCGGGAAGGGATGCCTTGCAGCAGCGCGGCGACCCGCGCCGCATCTGCTTCGGAGTCGTTGAGGCCGTCCAGCAGGACGTACTCGAAAGTGAGCCTCTCCCGCGGCCGCAGCGGATAAGCGCGGCAAGCCCCGAGCAAGTCCCGCAGCGGATACTTCCGGTTGATGGGCATGAGCGCGGTGCGTTGCTCGTCGGTCGAGGCGTTGAGAGAGACAGCGAGCTTGGGGCGCGCGGGCTCGCGCCCGAGGTCGTAGATGCGGGGAACGATGCCCGAGGTCGAAATGGTGATGCGGCGCAAAGCGACGCCGCAGCCCGCCTCGTCCGCCAGAATATTCACCGCCTTCATCACCGGGACAAGGTTCAGGAGCGGCTCGCCCTGCCCCATGAAGACCACGTTCAGCCGCGGCTTCGGCGCGATGCGCTGAGCGTCTGCGATGGCGAGCGCCGAGCGCCGTAAAGCAGAACCGGCAATCGACGGCGCAGCCTACCTGGCTCGAGAGGCAGAGGGTAGCGCGGTTTTCCTCCGGTATGTAGACCGCTTCGATCGCGCTCCCGTCCTCGAGCCCGAGCAGGTACCGCACCGATCCGTCGCGCGACACGAACTCGCGCTCGACCGTCGGATAAGCGGCCGAGTAACTCGAAGCGAGGAATTCCCGGAAACCGCGGCCCAAGTCCGTCAGACGCGCGAAGTCGCGCTCGCGCCGGTTGTAAATGCCCAGGTAGAGCTGCGTGCCCCGGAACCGAGGCTGGCCACAAGAGACCGCAAACTGCTCGAGCTCGCCGCGCGTTAGACCCAGAAGGTTCTGGCCCATGAGATTCTGGCCCGAGCCTGCCGCCCTGAAGAGACTCTGAAGCTTCGAATCCGCTGTAAGTTCTGGCGCCATCTTCGCTCCTCAGAGATTATACGCCAACCCAGCGAGCCTGGGCCTCCCCCTGCGAGGGCTCGAAAAATTGGTTTGAACAAATCGGGCCGGGACTGCATAATCCGTCCGGACGCCCTGTTAATGAGAATTGCAAAATACATCGACGAGCAGCCGCTGTAGCGGCGCTCTATGAGCGCCGAAAGACGGCGGTCGCAGACCGCCGCTTCAGAAGAGCTCGTCACCCTATTCTGCAATCATCAGTTATTCTGGAGAGAGTGGCATGAGTCCCCGCCGGGCAGACCCTGCGCTGGCGGCGCGCCGCCGCGCCGAGCTGATCAAGGCAGGATACGCGGAAATCCTGGAGAAAGGCATCTACGGAACAACGCTCGACTCCGTCGTCGCCCGTGCCGGGTCGAGCAAAGGCGGGGCCCTTCATTACTTCCCGACTAAAGACGACCTGCTGTTTGCCGTACTTGAGTGGGTGCTCTTCGAGGTCGACCGCACGCTCGACGACGTGGCTCGTCAAGGCAACGCTCGCCGGAAACTGGCTTCGGAGCTTGAGGTGCTGTTTCACAGCGCGGAGGTCAATCGGAAACTCTACCTGGTGCTGTTCGACTTTGTGAGCCTCTCCGCGCGGTCAGACCGATTCCGGTCGCTGCTCGAGTCGTTTTTTGAAAGCTGCCGGCGGCGCGACGTGGGGATCGTCGAGGACGGGATCGAGCATGGTCACTTCCGCCGCGTCAGTCCCGAAGACGCCGCTGTCACGATCCGCGCCCTGGTGGATGGCTATTGCCTCCAATGGCTGATGGGGCCCAATACGGTTCCGGTGGAAGTCTATCGCGACCGTTGCCGGGCTGTTCTGGGGTCGTATCTGCTGCGGTAGCCATCAGCGGTCAGCTCTCAGCTCTCAGCCAACAGGTTGCTGCAAGCCTTGAGCCTGTCATTCTGAGCGGAGCGAAGAATCTTCTTCATTGCTCACGGCGACTGCCGAGATGCTTCGCTTCGCTCAGCATGACCGTTCGGGCACTTTTTCTGAAAAAACCGATGACGGATAACGGACCAACCGAGCGCCGCGAATGATCGCCGAGATCGTCAATCTCATCTTCGTGCTGGCGCTCCTGGCAGGCGTGCCGGCGCTGTCCATGGTGACCGCCCGTCGCCCGGAAATCCGGGAGGCGCCGCGCCGCGCGCTTTATCTCTCGGCCGCAGTCTCGCAGTGGCTGCTGGCTTTGTC
>QHZK01000309.1 GCA_003224635.1 Acidobacteriota bacterium
ACTTCCGCGCGATTGTGCCCTGCGGCCTGCGCGATAAGGGCGTGACGTCCGTCGAGAGACTGCTGGGCGGGCGCGTCGAGATGGACGTTGCCGTCGAGCGAGTGATCGGGCATTTCGGCAAAGTGTTTGGTTTAGAAATGAGGAGAGAAGCTCTCCGTCATCAGTTCTCAGTTCTCAGCCAAGAAGCTTGAGGAAAACGCGTCCGGAACTGACAGCCGAAGACTGATAACTGAAGACTGACAACTGAAATACTGAAATACTTTTCATGACACTCACCCGCGCCCAACTCCACGAGCTCTACTACTACCTCCGGCTGAACCGGCGGGTGGATGAGCAGTTGACCAACCTCTACCGCCAGGGCAAGGTGGTTGGTGGAGTCTATTCGTCGCTGGGCCAGGAGGCGATTTCGGTCGGCACGGCGTACGCGCTCGGACCGGAGGACTTCATCGGTCCTATGATTCGCAACGTCGGGGCGATGCTCGTCCGAGGCTACCGCCCGCGCGACGTTTTCCTCCAGTACATGGCGCGCCAGGACGGTCCCACCGGCGGACGCGACGCCAACACGCATTTTGGCGACCTCGCGCGCGGCGTGGTGGCGCCCATCAGCGTGCTGGGCGAGCTGGTCCCGGTGCTGGCCGGCGTCGGCCTCGCGGCCAAGATTCGCAAGGAGAAGCGCGTGGCGCTTACTTACGTGGGCGACGGCGCGACCAGCACCACTCAGTTTCACGAAGGCGTGAACTTCGCCGCCGTGGCGAAGCTGCCGCTTATCGTGATCGCCGAGAACAACGGATGGGCCTACTCGACGCCGGTCGAAAAGCAGATGGCCGTTAAGGACATTGCCGAGCGCGCCAAAGCTTACGGCATCCCCGGCGTGATCGTGGACGGCAACGACGTGCTCGCGGTCTACGAAGCGGCGCGCGCGGCGGCCGATCGCGCGCGCCGGGGGCTCGGGCCGACGCTGATCGAGGCCAAGACGATGCGCATGAAGGGCCACGCCGAGCACGACGATGCGCGCTACGTGCCGCAGGCCGTCCTCGAGAAGTGGCGCAAGAAGGACCCGATCCTGCGCTTCGAGAAATACCTCGCCGAGAAAAGGCTCATGACGGCTAGTGAGAGGGCCGCACTCGAAGCCCGCATGGAGAAAGAAATTCGCGAGGACGTGGCTTTCGCAGAGTCGAGCCCGTTTCCGCCGCCGGAAGACGCGGCGCGGCCGGTGTGGGCGTAACGTTTCAGAAAGGGGGGCGCCAGTGTAGGCCTGGAAATCGAGAGTAATCTCGGTCAGTGGTGATCCACTCGCAGCCGTTCTCGATCGCGAGGCCGGCAAACCATGCGTCCTGAACGAGGTTTCCAGAGGCTTGAGTGCGCGCGCACAGATCAGCGAAGATGGTCCAGTGGCGCGCACCCGGTTCAATAAGCTGGCAGTGCGGCTGCTCCATGAGCACTCGGCAGAATGCCAGCGCCTCATCAAGCTGGCTCGGTTGAGCGTAGATACGGCGGTGAGTGGAGATGCGCACGAAGGAGCTCAGCACTTGGGGCGATACTCCGTACGCCGACTGCCCGTTGAGCACGGAGTCCAGCCATTCCCGGTAGCGCGGATGTTCTAGGGAGTCCGTGCGGAACGCGTAGACGAGCACGTTAACGTCCGCCAGAATCACCGCCGGCCCTCCATGGTGTCGAGGAGCGCCGCCGAATCGTTCAGGTCAACGCCAGGGAGCGTACCGCCGCCTGCGCGAGAGACGGGGAGCTTTGCTCTGGCACGGACAGGGCGCGTTCGGGAAGCAGCCAGCACCAGGCGCAAGCCTTGCTCGATCATGGAAGTGAGTGTTCGGCCGCGTTTTTGGGCCTCCCGCTTGACTTGCCGGAGCAGGTTTTCATTGAGCCGCACAGTGGTTCGCATATGTCTAGACATATCAGAACGAATATCCGTATGTCAAGGCGCCCGGCAGCTCAGGCAGCTCGGCAGCAGAATGAGGGATCAGTTAGGTGATGCCTGTCGCTAAGGCAGCGAAAAAACGCGATCACGAACTCGCACCGGACGCTTCGACGCTTGAGCGGATGCTCTACTACCTCAAGCTCACCCGCGAAGCCGAGTACCGCATCGAGCGCGTGCTGTACCGCCAGGGAAAGATCGTGGGCGGGGTGTACGTGGGGCGCGGGCAGGAGGCGATTGGGGTGGGCTCGGCGATCCAGCTTATCGAAGGCGACGTGGCGCTGCCCAGCCACCGCGATTTCTCTTCTTTCGTGATTCGCGGCGTCTCGCTGCGGCAGATTTTCTCGAACTGGATGGCGCGCGCCAACGGTCCCACGCGCGGCCGCGAGAACACGCTGCACATCGGCGATCTGAAGCTAGGCCTAATCCCCATCATCTCGCCCCTGGGCGACACGTGTCCGGTGGCATGCGGGGTGGCGCTGACGTTCAAGCAGCGCGGCAAGAAGAACGTGGCCCTGGTGCACTTCGGCGAAGGGACCACGAGCCGGGGCGACGTCCACGAGGCCATGAACCTGGCCGCGGTGATGAAGCTGCCCGTCATCTTCATCTGCAACAACAACGCCTACGCCTACTCGACGCCCACGAAATTGCAGTATGCGGTGAAGGACCTCTCCGTGCGCGGCCCGGCTTACGGGATGCCTGGAGTCAGCATCGACGGGAACGACGTGCTGGCGGTTTACGAGGCCGTCGCCAAGGCGATCGCGCTCGCTCGGTCGGGCGGCGGGCCGAGCTTCATCGAGGGTAAGACGTTTCGCATGGCCGGGCATTCCGCTCACGACGCGGCGGAATACGTGCCGAAGGAGCTCCTCGAAAAAGAGGCCAAGCGCGATCCCATCGCGCGGCTCGAGAAGTTGATGCTCGCGCGCCGGCTGGTAACGCGCGAGCGCATCCGGGAAATGGAGCAAGCCATCCAAAAGGAGATCGACGACGCCGTCGCGTTTGCCGAATCGTCTCCGATGCCGGAAGGCGAAACCGCTGTCGAGGGGGTCTACTGCGAGCCGGACTGTTGGTGGAAGAGGAAATTGAGCCATGGTGCGATTGAGTCATTGAGTCATTGAAGAACTCAGTTAGAGGTTTCCATGCCGGTGATGACTTACGTCGAAGCGATTCGTCAGGGCATCTGGGAGGAGATGGAACGCGACGCCTCCGTCTTCCTGCTGGGGGAAGACATCGGCGCTTACGGCGGCGCGTTCAAGGTCACGGAGGGGATGCTCGAGAAGTTCGGCGCGGACCGCGTGATTGACACGCCGATCTCAGAGTCGGCGATTGTCGGCGCCGCCGTGGGCGCGGCGCTGATGGGGATGCGGCCCGTGGTCGAGATGCAGTTCATGGATTTCATCGCCTGCGGCTTCGACCAGATCGTGAACATGGCCGCCAAGATTCACTACCGGTGGGGGCCTGCGGTGCCCATGGTGATCCGCGGGCCCTCGGGTGCCGGCGTCCACGGCGGCCCGTTCCACTCCCAGTCGAACGAGATGTGGTTCGTGCACACGCCGGGATTGAAGGTCGTCATCCCCGCCACGGCGTCGGACGCCAAGGGCCTGATCAAGGCCAGCATTCGCGATGACAACCCGGTGATTTTCTACGAGCACAAGTTCCTTTACCGGCGGGTCAAGGATGAGGTCCCCGAAGAAGACTACGTCGTGCCGTTGGGCAAGGCCGCCGTCCGACGCGACGGAACGGACATCTCCGTCATTACTTACGGGGCCATGGTCTGGACGGCGCTCGACGCCGCCAGGGAGCTGGAGAAGGAAGGGATTTCACTCGAGGTCGTTGACCTCCGGTCGCTCCTGCCCTACGATGAGGAAACGGTGCTCTCGAGCGTGCGCAAGTGCAGCAAAGCGATCCTGCTGCACGAGGACACCCGCACGGGCGGCATGGCCGGGGAACTCGCCGCGCTGATCGCCGAGAAGGCTTTTGAGGACTTGGACGGTCCCATCGTCCGAGTTACGGCGCCGGATACGCCCGTCCCCTTTGCTCCGCCGCTCGAGGAATATTTTTTGCCCAACGCGCAGAAGGTCGCCGACGCGGCGCGGAAGCTGGCGGCCTACTGAAGAGATTAAATCACTGAGTCACTCGAAAGGGTCGAAAAAGGTCGAAAGCTCCACGCTGGGGGTCCGGCTCTTGACCTTAGACTTTTTTAACTTTGGGCTTTCGACTTTCAACTGATTCAATGAGGTGAAGATGCCCACCAACGTCATCATGCCCCAGATGGGGGAAAGCATCGCGGAAGGGACGGTCGTCAAGTGGCTCAAGAAGGTAGGCGAGTACGTCGAGCGCGATGAGCCGCTTCTTGAAATCTCGACCGACAAAGTCGACGCGGAGATTCCGTCGCCTGCGGCGGGAGTCCTGAGCAAGATCCTGGTGAAGGAAAACGAGACGGTGGCAGTGAATAGTGTGGTCGCGGTGCTGGACGGCGAAGAGGCTGCGGCGGCCCGGCCGCCTGCTGTTGAGCGCGCAACGCGGAAGGTCGAGGCGGAACCTACGCCGGCGACGCCCCCGCTCACACCTCGGAAGAGCGCGCGCGGAGCGCCCGAGGAAGGACTTCGCAGAGGCCCCGATGAAGGGGTTCGCAAAGGGAACGTCCGCTCCTCTCCCCTGGTGCGCCGCGTCGCGCGCGAGCGTGACGTCGACCTTTCCCGCGTTCCGGGAACGGGCCTGGGCGGCCGCGTCAGCAAGAAGGACATCCTAGCCTATCTCGCCGAGCAGCCTGCGTCGGAAGCCCCGCGGCCCCAGGCGGCGCCGATGCCTGCGCCCGTAGTGTCCGAGCCTTCCCGCGCGCCGGCACCAGCTCCAGTTCCAGCCCCGCCTGTCGTCTTCACCGGGCCCACCCAGGTCGTGCCGATGACGCCCATGCGCAGGCAGATTGCCGAGCACATGGTCCTGAGCAAACGGACCTCGGCGCATGTCACCACCGTGTTTGAAGTCGAAGTGACTCGGGTCTACGAGACGCGCGCGCGGCAGGCTGAAGAATTCGAGCGGCGCTACGGCATCAAGCTGACCTACACTCCGTTCTTTGTGCGCGCCGCCGTCGAGGCGATCAAGGAATTCCCCGTCACGAACTCCTCGGTAGACGGCTCAAACGTCGTCTACAAGCGGGAAGTCAATATGGGGATCGCCGTAGCGCTCGAGACCGGGCTGATCGTTCCGGTCATCAAGCGCGCGGATGAGAAGAATTTCCTGGGCGTCGCGCGCGCCGTGAACGATCTCGCCGAGCGCGCCCGCACCAAGCGTTTGAGCGTGGACGACGTGCAGGGCGGTACGTTCACCATCACCAACCCTGGCGTCTTCGGCAGCCTGTTGGGAACCCCGATCATCAATCAGCCGCAAGTAGCGATTCTCGGCGTGGGCGCCATCGAGAAGCGCGCGGTGGTCCGCGACGACGCCATCGCGATCAGGCCCATGGTCTACCTGGCGCTGTCGTTCGACCATCGCATCATCGACGGCGCCGTGGCGGACCAGTTTATGGGGCGGGTGAAGAGCCGGCTCGAGAAGTGGGACGAGGCTGTGCTCTGAGAAACTCGCTGATTGCCCTGAGCGGCAGCTAATAATACGGGCGGCTTTGCCGATTGCGAAGCGCAGGAGCCCCTGCTCAGTCATGCAGCCAGCGTAGCATTCGACCTTGAGGGGCAAGCCGTGGCTCATCTCACTCGACGCCCGTGACACTCGATTTCGTGGAGCAGCGTCGAGTGGAAGAATATCTGCTTTGCCGTTCCGGTTGGCTCAGTGCCGCTTCCGCTTCTCAAAAAACTCAAACGCGCGACGCACCACGGAAGCAGCCATCTCGGTAAGGTGATACTCGGGCAAGTCCTCGCGGCGGACCCAGCGCGCGTCCACGACGTCGGAGGCGGGGGACAGGCGGCCGCGCTTCAGCCGGCAGGCGTAGTCGACGATCACGTAGTGGTAGCGCACGCGGCGGCGCTGCTGGCTTGCTCTCGCCGTGGAGGCCGTGGAGCGAGGGCGCTGCTTTGGCGCCTCGTACATGATCCGGTCAAACACCGCGATCACCTCCAGAGGCTCGACCTCGAGGCCGGTTTCTTCGAGTAACTCGCGGCGGGCGCCCTCCGCCAGCTCCTCGCCCAACTCGACCAGGCCACCGGGGATCGACCACTCCCCTTTGAGCGGCTCACCCCCTCGGCGGATCAGCAGGACGCGGTCCCGGTGGATGACCACGCCTCCTACACCCACCAAAGGATGATCGGGAAATTCGCGTTTCATTTGCAGTCGTCAGTTTTTGTCACTTGTCAGTTGTGTCAGTTGTCAGTCCCGGCGGCGGAAAACAATTACCGGCCGGCGAGCGGAACTGGCAACTGACGACTGAGAACCGATGGCCTGTTCTAGAGTCACTTGTCACTGTTCCCCAGCCACCCGCGCGACCACTTCGTAAAGCATTCTCACGCCGCGCCGGACCTGTTCCACGGGCACGCGCTCGTTGGCGGCGTGCTCGGTGGCTTCCTGCTCTGGAGTGACCTCGACGGGGATGAAGCCGTAGCAGGTGGGGCCTACCGCCCGATACATCTGGCATTCCGTGTAGCCGCCGTTCAGCGTCGGCGCCACGAGCGCCTGGGGGTTGTACTCGTGGACGACCCGCTCAATGGTCCGATAAAGCGCCGTGTCCGTGGCAGAGGAGTTGGGCTTGCGGAAGCGGGTGATGGGTTCGAGCTCGATCCGGTCGTCTGCCACCACGGACCGAAGCTGGGCGAGAAAATCCTGCGGGTCCTCGCCGGGCAGCAGGCGCACGTCCAGCTCGCAATAGGCTGTGTCAGGGATGACGTTGGTCTGCGGGCTGCCTTTGAGCACGGTGAGGGAAACCGTGTCGCGCAGCAGGTAATTGAAGTTCTCGTCCTGGCTCAACGCCTTGGCGAAGGCAGGGTTCTTGAGCGCCTTGCGGATGTTGTGGAACTCGGAGGCCCGCGGCTCTTTCTCCATGGGAGCGATTTCGTGGAAGAACTGCTCGACGGAAGGCAGCAGATGGATGGGCGTCTCCCAGCTCACCACGCGGTCCATGGCCCTTGCCAAACGGTTCGGGGCCGAATCCGCAATAGGAATAGAGCCGTGGCCGCCGCGCCCCGTCGCCGTCATGCGAATCCAGAATGGGGCCTTCTCCGCTACCCCGATCCCGTAGACTGTCTTTCCTCCCTGATGGATCAGGTTTGACCCTCCCTCGGTGATGAGGTATTCGGCTTCGCGCACTAGCTCGGGATGGTTCTCGATTATCCACGTGCTTCCGCTATCGCCTACTTCTTCGTCGGCGGTCGCCAGAAAGACGAGGTCGCGCTTCAGCGGTAATTTTTCCCGCGCCGCGATGAGCATCACCATGGCCTGAAGCAGCCCTTCGTCTTTCATGTCCAGCGCCCCGCGGCCGTAGATTTCTCCGTCCAGTATCTCGCCGGAGAAGGGTGGGACCTTCCAATTCTTGCGCTCCGCCCGCACCACGTCGGTATGGTTCAGCAGGACCAGCGGCCGCAGGCTCCCGTCTCCTTTCAGCACGGCGTAGAGGTTAGCTCGCCCGGGCGCATAGGTGTACACCGTGTT
>QHZK01000310.1 GCA_003224635.1 Acidobacteriota bacterium
GTTTACACTCGGAATCCCGCCAGCGTCCGGCAGTTGGTCTCCGAGGGAGCTACAGGCGCAAATTCCCTCGAAGACTTTGTCAGCAAGCTGAGTAAGCCCCGTACGGTTTGGGTGATGGTGCCCGCGGGCGACCCGACCGAGCAGATGGTCACGACGCTCGCTCGCCTGATGGAAGCCGGCGACACCATCATCGACGGCGGCAACTCGTTCTACAAGGACGACGTGCGGCGGTCGAAAGCTGTCGGCCGGAAAGGCGTTCACTACGTGGACGTCGGGACCAGCGGCGGCATTTGGGGGCTCGAGCGCGGATACTGCATGATGATCGGCGGCGAAGAGGACGTGGTCAAGCGCCTCGACCCAATTTTCAAAACGCTCGCTCCCGGGCTCGGCGGCATTCCCCGCACTCCGGGGCGGGAAAAACTCGGCGGAACGGCCGAGGAAGGTTATCTTTACTGCGGGCCCTCGGGCGCGGGGCACTTCGTGAAGATGGTTCACAACGGCATCGAATACGGGTTGATGCAGGCTTACGCCGAGGGCTTCGACATTTTCCGCAACGCGACCTCCAAGGAGCTTGACCAGGACTATCGCTACAACCTGAACCTGGCGGACATCGCGGAGGTGTGGCGGCGGGGCAGTGTGGTAGCGTCCTGGCTGCTCGACCTCACGGCGATGGCGCTGGCCGAGGACTCGACGCTGTCCCAATACACCGGCTACGTACACGATTCCGGCGAAGGCCGCTGGACGATTATGACCGCGATTGAAGAGGGCGTCCCTGCCGACGTGCTGTCAGCGTCGCTTTACGCGCGCTTCCGTTCGCGGCAGGAGCACACCTTCGGCGAGAAGCTGCTGTCAGCGATGCGGCAGAAGTTCGGCGGGCACGTCGAACAGGCGGCCGGCGGATAAGAGCAGGGATTAGGGAAGACCCCCGAGGGAAACGACATGAAAACGATGGCGCGCGTGGAGCACGCAGAACCCGCAGTCCCGCCGACGATCCCGGAGAGAGAAAGACCTGGGAAAGCCGCAGACCCCTGTGTGATGGTAGTCTTCGGGGGCACGGGCGACCTGAACAAGCGCAAGCTGATTCCGGCGCTTTACAACCTAGCGACGAGCAACCTGCTGGCGCCCGAGTTTGCGGTGATCGGGATTGGTCGCACGGTGATGACCACCGAGGAGTTTCGCCGCAAAATCGATCAGGATATGCGCCAGTTCGCAACGGTTCCGGTCGAGCCGGCGGGCTGGCAACCTTTGCTTTCTCGCATCTACTATTTGGTCGGCGACGCGCAGGACAAAGACACCTACGTGCGCCTTCGTGAGCTGCTGGAGGAGGTGGACAAGAACCACCGGACGCGCGGCAACTACCTGTATTATCTCGCCACCGCTCCGGAGTTCTTCGGCGAGGTCGTTCGACAACTGGGCGCGGCCCGGCTGGCCGAGGAGCGCGACGGCCATTGGCGGCGCGTCATCATCGAAAAGCCTTTCGGTCACGATCTCGATTCTGCCCGGGTGTTGAATCGCGAGATCAACCGGATCCTGAAGGAAAACCAAATCTACCGCATCGATCATTACCTGGGGAAGGAGACGGTCCAGAACATCCTGGTGTTCCGGTTCTCGAACGGTATCTTCGAGCCTATCTGGAACCGGCGCTACATCGATCACGTCGAGATCACGGTCGCCGAAACGGTGGGAGTCGAGGGGCGGGGCGGCTACTACGAAGGCTCCGGGGCGTTGCGCGACATGGTGCCCAACCACATCTTCCAACTGATCTCCCTGACTACCATGGAGCCGCCGATTTCGTTTGATGCCGACGCGGTGCGCGACGAGCAGGCGAAAATTCTGCGGGCTATTCAACCCATGTCGCCGGAGGACGTGCTCAACCGCAGCGTGCGCGGGCAGTACGGAGAGGGCGTGGTCGAAGGCCAGCGCGTGCCAGGCTACCGCTCGGAGCCGCACGTCGCGCCGGACTCTGCCACGGAGACGTTTGTGGCCCTCAAGCTCTTGATCGACAACTGGCGCTGGGCGGACGTTCCGTTCTACGTGCGCACCGGCAAACGCCTGCCGCGGCGCGTGAGCGAGGTCGCCATCCGCTTCAGGCGCGCTCCGTTCGTGTTGTTTCGCAAGACTCCTGTGGAGCGCCTGACGCCCAACGAACTCGTGATCCGCATCCAGCCGGATGAAGGCATCTCCCTGCGCTTCGGGGCCAAAATCCCCGGCCCGCTCCTGCGCTTGGGCGCGGTCAAAATGAACTTTGATTACGCCGACTATTTCGGCAGCACGCCCAGCACCGGTTACGAGCGCCTGCTCTACGACTGCATGGTCGGCGACGCGACCCTGTTTCAGCGCGCGGACATGGTCGAGGCGGGCTGGAGCGTGGTGCAGCCCATCATCGACGTGTGGAGGGCCCTGCCTCCTCGCAACTTTCCCAACTACGCCGCCGGCGCCTGGGGGCCCAAGGACGGGCGCGATCTGCTGGAACGCGAAGGGAACCACTGGAGGGATATCGACTCGTGATTCTGGCGGGCGACATCGGGGGCACCAACGCCAGGCTGGCATGGTTCAGGCTGGAGGGCGGTCGCCTGACTTCCGCTGGTGAGAAGGACTATCCCAGCCAGGAGCACGCCAGCCTGGAAGAGATCGTTGCGCAGTTTATAGCCGAGCACGGCGTCAAGGTCGAGCGCGCGTGCTTCGGCATCGCCGGGCCGGTCAAGAACGGGCGCGCCGTGACGCCGAACCTACCCTGGGTGGTGGATGCGAGCCGGTTGGCGGGCCGTCTGGGCCTCGACGGCGTGCTGCTTATTAACGATCTCGAGGCCAACACCTACGGGATCGCTGTGCTTGAACCGAAGGATTTCGCCGTCCTCAACGAGGGCGGGGCCGAGCCCCGAGGCGGCCTCGCGGTTATCGCCGCCGGGACCGGTCTCGGCGAGGCTGGCGCTTTCTGGGACGGGAAAATGCACCGCCCGGTCCCGTGTGAAGGGGGTCACTGCGATTTTGCCCCGCGCAACGCGCTCGAGACCGAGCTGCTTCATCATCTCCTCACGAAATACAAGCACGTGAGCTATGAGCGCGTCCTTTCCGGGGCGGGCCTGGTGAACATCTACAAGTTCCTGCGCGACACGGGCCGCGCGCAGGAACCTGCCTCGCTCGCGGCCGCGATGCGTCACGGAAACGCTGCGGCTGTCATCTCCAAAGCCGCGCTCGAGGGCGGCTCGCAGCTTGCCGACCAGGCGCTCG
Organism: Acidobacteriota bacterium; assembly: GCA_003224635.1. GTDB lineage: Bacteria > Acidobacteriota > Terriglobia > UBA7540 > UBA7540 > QHZK01. The sequence goes on from QHZK01000310.1 coordinate 3,232, forward strand.
ATCTCTTCGTTTCCCTTTACGGCGCGGAAGCCGGAAACCTGGCCCTCAAGTTCAAAGCCACCGGAGGCGTCTTCGTGGGCGGAGGCATCGCTCCCAAGATCATCGAGAAGTTGAAAGGCCCGACGTTCATGCAGGCCTTCACTGCGAAAGGCCGCATGAAGGCCTTGCTCGAAGCCATGCCCGTGAAGGTCATCCTCAATGACAAGACGGCCCTGCTCGGCGCCGCCCGCCGCGCCGCGCTCGGCGCGTGACGCGCTTTGGAGTGCGGAAGCTTGCTTCCGCTTTGTTCTTGCGCTCGGGAAGGTCCTGCTTGGTCTGCGCTATGGCACTGATCGGGGTTGGTCGAATCTCATGTCCATTTCCGTGTACTTTGGCAGGATCACGTCCCGCCCGTGGCGGCTGATAAGATATAGACCCGAGAACGCTGCCGCCGCAAGCCGCGCACTTCCTGCAGTGGAGGCGTCGGTGGCGGTGGACAAGAGGGTCTCGGCTACAAGCTGGAAAGAGTCGTCCGTGACCTTGGCGATTCCTGCCGTCACTCCGAGATCGATCAAGACGTGTGCTATGCCCGGATTCCCGCCCCTCAGGCCACCTTCCGAGTCCATTCGCATCTGCGACCCTTTTTCCACCTCCGCTTCTACGAGCGAGGCGGCGATGCCGCTTCGCACTCCACTGGGCAGGGTCAACCCGGTAAACGTCACATTCAAGGATCCGGGCCGACTGAGCCAGCGTGGCGGAACCCTCCTTGCGACCCGTCCCTCGATGATGGTCCCCTCGGGGAGCGTCGTACCCGAACTCAGACGCGCAGGCTCGAGCAGTTGAGCGTAAAACGAGTCTCCTGGGTGGTTCTTCGAGGCGCTCACGGGAGTCAAGAGAATCAAGCGTGCTGGGGCTCCGGCCGCCAGTGTCGCCGGCATGGGCGGATGCGCCTGACCGTGAGAGTTCGCTCCATTCGCTTCTGAAGTCCCTTCGGAGGCTGTCGCGGCCAGCCCACCGCTTGCCGGACGGTCAGCCTCAAGAATCAATCTGGGGCCCGCGCGCGATATCTGTTGCTTAGCGTCCTTTTTCTCCTCCGTGCGGTTGCGTAGTATCGGATTCGCCTCCCGAGCCTGAGCCGCGGCATTTGACTGGGCGCTTACCTCGACCGGGTGAATGGCCGCGACAAGGGATACACGCACGGAAATCTCGGAGCCATCGGGAAGGGAGAAGCTGCCGGAACGAAAGGCAGGAAAATTCTCGTGCCGCGAGGCGAAAAGCTGAGCTAACCATGGCCGGTAGCGATTGCGTACGCGGCGCCGGCGCTTCACGCTGTCCACTGTCAAATGGACGCGGCTGCCGGCTGGAATCAAGCGGCGGTCGCCGGAGTAGACATCTCGCTCAACCGCGCCCTCGAGGCTACTCCCGGGTTTCAGACCGGAAAGTTTACGTGGAGCGTCGAGCCGGACCTCGACGAACAGGCGCGCCGTCGGAAGTGCGCTATTATCACCGTCAGCGCCACGGGAAGGGACCGGCGAGAGGGATGCAACCAAAGTCAGGACCAAGACGTACAGAGGGCGTGTTCCACGCGCTACGGCTTGTGCCTGTAGCTCTGGCGATTTGCTCAGCTCGTGCCTGGACCGGAACGGCAACTCGACCGAAGTCCTCTGCACGATTGCCCGAGCGAACCAGATTCGTAGGGTATGCCGGAGCATTGCCCTCCACTTTCTCGACCAGCCCCAGCCTTCTCACCCTGGCCCCGAAGTCCGCTCGAATCCGAACTACTTCCGGCAACGTCAGCGAAGCGTCAAAGGCGAAGCCGCAGCTTGGTCATCGTGCGGACCAGGATAAATGATAGCTGAAAGCCGATAGCTTTTCCAAATCTCATTTCACCTTGATGAGGGCGACCCCGTGCTTGGGAACCTGGGTGGAGTAATTCCCCTCGAACGAGCCCAGGTCCTTCTTGGCCCAAAGGTCGCGCACGGTGGCGGAGCCCGAGACTTCGATATCGCTGAAATTCACTTTGATGGTCGCCGCGTCTTCGCCGCGATTGAACAGGCCGACCGCCTTGCTGCCGTCCGCCAGCGGTTT
>QHZK01000311.1 GCA_003224635.1 Acidobacteriota bacterium
CCTGTAGCTCCCTCGGAGACCAACTGCCGGACGCTGGCGGGATTCCGAGTGTAAACGAGGCACTGCTGCCCCCCTCGGAGCAGACGCCGCACCATGTTTCCGCCCATTCGTCCCAGACCCACCATTCCGAGTTGCACGGCAGTCCTCCTCTAAAGAAGTCGAAGAGTCAACAGTCGAAAGTCCAAAGCGCACAGCAGGTCGGGTTCTGGCTGGCTTTGGGCTTTCAGCTTTTCGACTGTCGACTTTCGACTTTCGACTTCAACAATGACTCAATTTGAGCGCTTTGCCTCGAGAGCGATCACTTTCGCCAGCCTGCGGCGATGGCGCTCCTCGCCGGAAAACGTCGCTCCCAGGAAGGCCCGCAGCAGTTCTCGCGCCAGCTCCGGGCCGATCACCCTGCTGCCCATCACCAGCACGTTCATGTCATCGTGCTCCACGCCCTGATGGGCGGAATACGTGTCGTGGCAGAGCCCGGCGCGGATGCCCGGCAGCTTGTTGGCGGCGACCGAAGCGCCGACTCCGCTGCCGCAGATCAGGACGGCGCGCTCCGCGCGGCCATCGAGCACCGCCTTCCCCACGGTTTCGGCATAATCGGGGTAGTCGACCGGCGCCGTGCTGTGCGTTCCCACATCCAGCACCTGATGTCCTAGCTCGCGAAGGTAAGCCGCCAAGTCCTCCTTGAGCGCGAAGCCCGCGTGATCGGCGCCGACAGCGATGCGCATGGGGATCTCATCTCCGGCTTGGCTGCCCGGTCTCTTTCGGATAGATCGTCGATCGGTCAGCGTTAATTCCGCTTCAATTCAGCAAATTCCTGGTGCGGAACTGCTTCAGCTTCAACTTAGAAGCCTCCTTCACGGCCTCGATCGTTGGCTTCATGAAGTGGCGCGGATCGATTTCCTCAGGATGGTTCTTGAGCGATTCCCGCAGAGCTTCGGTGAAGGCAATTCGCAGCTCAGTGTCGATATTGATGATGCGGATTCCGTTTTCGATTGCCCCGAAGACAGTGTTTTCGTCGACGCCACTGGCTCCATGAAGAACTAAGGGGACAGGAACCAGGTCGTTGATGGCCTTAATCCTGGGAAGATCCACGTGAGCCGTAACCCCGCCGCGGATCTTGACGACGCCGTGGACGGTGCCAACGGAACACGCCAGCGTGTCCACTCCGGTCGCTTGGTGAAATTTCAGGGCCTCTTCAGGTTCTGTCAGCAGGCTCTGCGCATCGCTTACCGACACCCAATCTTCGGTCCCCCTCAGCCGTCCAATCTCCCCCTGTACCCAGGCGCCTTCTCTGTGGGCAAATTCCACGACCTCTTTGGTGTCACGGACATTCTGGTCAAAAGCGAGGTGGGAATGATCGATCATCACGCTGGAGTATCCGAGTCTGATGGCGCGCTTCAGCTGCTCCGGGTCTTTTCCGTGGTCCAGATGTAGGACTACGGGCGATTTCGCCTTTCGCGCCAGCGTAGCCACAATATCAAAAATGGTCTCAAGTCCGGCGTAGCTGATCGTTCCCTCGGTCGTGGCGACGATCAAGGGAACATCAAGCTCCTCTCCTGCCCGGATGATTCCGAGGGTCGTCTCCAAGTTCTGAGTGTTAAATGCGGGATAGGCAAATTTCTCCGTGACGCCTTCTTTGAACAATTCCTTGATATGGACGAGCATCGTGTCTATCGACACCCTTTTGCAGCCACCATCCCTCGCTACCCTGATGACAAGTCTCCCCGGGGCACCGGAAAAACTTCGCTGCCGCTAATTTTCCGCGAACATAGTAGTTTAACCCCGTTTGGGCTGCGACTGTAATTCGATGCGAGAGGTGTCTCTAAGGTTCAGGCAGGTGGGTCCGACGCTCCGAGTATAGAGCAGGGCCATTACGGTACTTCTACCCGCACGACGGACAGAGACGTTCCGCTGGAACGTCTCGCGGGAGGGCCATGAAGGCCCTCCTTACGATTCCATCCGCGTTCGTTCGGTGCCCTGACGTCGGCGCAGGTAGTCGACCGTATCCCTCAGCGTCTCGATCGGGTCACGGGTTTGGAGTCCAAGCTCGGTGCGGGCCTTGGTCGAATCGCAGTACCAGTAGAGCGCGGACATTTTGATTGAGGCGTCGTCAAGCGCGAAGGATTTACCGATCAGGGGCAGCAGGCGACGGAGCACCCGCGCGCTTAGAAGAGAGATGCCTAAAGGGGGTTGGATCCTCGGCCCGCGCACGCCCGAAACTTGCGCCAGATTTTGAACGAACCCGCGGAAGCTCCAGTTCGCGCCGCCCAATAGGTACCGTTCTCCCGGCTTGCCCGACCGCATCGCGGCGACCAGACCCGCTGCGGCGTCGCGCGCGTCGACGAAGTTCAGGCCGCCCAGCGGCACCGCCAGGATTTGGCCACGTAAGAAGAGGGCGACATCGCGCGTCGAGGAGCCTCGATCGTCGCCGGGACCGAGGAGCAGGCTGGGATTCACGACCACGACCGGCAGCTTGTGCTGCTCGAAGTAAGAAAGCGCCAGCTTCTCGGCGAAGATCTTGCTCAGGTAATAAGGCCACTCGCCCACCAGCTCATGCTTGTACCCGGACTTTTCGTCGTGCGCCACGGGCTCGCGGCTGACGGCAATCGTGCCCGAGGAAGAAACGTGGACGACCTTTCGCGCGCGTTGCCGGAGCGCCGCCTGGCAGACGTTGCGCGTCCCCTGGACGTGAGTCTGGTACATCAGCCCACTCTTTGCGGGGTCGCGCGAGACCACGCCCGCCAGGTGATAGATTTCGCTCACGCCCTCCGCAGCGCGTTCCGCGTCTGCCTGTGAGGTGACGTCGCCGCGCGCCGCTTCCACCTGCGGGTCGTTATCCCACGGCGACGCGCCCCGGCACAAAATCCGCAAGCGTCCCTGACTCGAAACCCCGGACTCCGAACTGAGCGACGCCTTGAGTTGTTCGATCAGATGTTTACCCAGGAATCCGGTGGCGCCGGTGACGAGGATGGACTTCATCAATTGTTCTTCGAGAGCGGGGTCATTGGCCGCCGTGGGCGAGACGCGCGCGCTCCCAGGAGGCTCATACGCTCTGAGGCGTTCCCTGAACGTCCGCCATCAGGATTGGCGCGAAGTGCATGAGGGTGACACTGGGTTTGCGGCCGACGTGCGACTGGGCCATCTCCAAGGCTTCGCCCATGCTGCCAGCGGTCTCCCAGCCCAGCGTCTGCGCGGCTTGCTTCGATTCGGCGCCCACCACAATCACTTTTCCGACGTGGGCGCGGCCGTTCTCGCCCCAGTACCACATGTAGAACGGGTGCACGCCGTGATAGGCGTTGCCGGTGCGGTACATGCGGATGTAGTCGGGGTCGCGCGCGAACTCGGCCTCGTACTTGCGCTCAAGCTCGAACGAGTCGCGCGTTTCGGGCAGCAGGCGATGGAAGAACTCGATGTAGGAGGGGTGGTGCAGCGGATCGAACTCGTCATAAAGCGGGTGGGTGACGATCAGCACGCCGTTTTTCTTCACCACGGGCATGCCGCGATACATGTTGTGGAAGTACCCGAGCGCCATCACCTGGACGAGCAAGGGATTCAGAATCGAGTTGACGTTGTAAGGCGAGACGAACGGGATGCCATAGACCACCACGTCCGACTGGCCTTCGAGCGGGCAGCAGTACTGGGCGTAACAGTAGGCCAGCGTCTTCTCGTGCGTGGGAAGGGTCGCGCCGGCGTGCACGGCGATGGGCTCGTAGGGCGCGGGGATGGCGAACAGGACCTTGCGCTTGGCAGACCGCGGAAGCTTGCTGAGACCGTACTTCGAGGCGTGGAACATCGCCTTGTCGAAGGCGTTGTAGCGGTCCTCATTCTTGATGAAGAACGCCATGCTCGGGTCGAACATGCGGTTGTTCAGGACCGTCTCGACGTGGAACACGTTCAGGCGTTGGTTGATGATCTTGCCGATGCGGTCGCAGGAGCGGTTCATTGCGGAACGCGTGTGATCGAAATACGAATCACAATCGAGGATCGTCTGCGGAGTGTGATGGGCCTGGAGCGTCGGATAATCGCACAGCCCGACCCCGACCGACTTCGAGCCGCCGTCCATGGGGACGAGGTTGATGTTGACGTAGACGAGCAGATCGGACTCCGCCGCGCGGCGGTTCAAGCGCACGCGCTCGCCGTGGTCGGTGACGCCGAGCTCGACCATGCCGCCGGAGGCTTCGCCGTCGTGATTGTAAAGGCGGTCGGGATAGTACTCGCGGAAGATCCTGCCGCCCACGGCGCGCCTGATCTCGAACTCGGCCATGCGTCTGTGGAACGACGTCGCAATGATGATATGAACGTCGCCGATGCCTTTCTCGGCCAGCATCTCGAGAACAATCGTCAGGACGGACTGGCGCACGTCCGGTCGCGGCATCTTGGGCAGCGGCAAGGAAATGTCATCGATGGCAATCGTGACCTTCATCCCTGGCCGGAGCAGCGCGGCGAGTGGTTCCATCTCCTCGGGATGCTCCAGCGCGTAGCGGATGGCCGCGTTCCGGTCGCGCAGCCCGGGGATGCTCGGGTTCGGATACATCACGCGCGTACCCGCCGGCATCTTCACCGAGAGCAGGTCTTCACCGTACCACATCAAGCGCGGCGCGGAGTTGCCGTCAAGGTGGACCACGCAGCCGTCGTGAGAAACCAGCGCCTTGCGCCCCACGGCATTCGGGGTGGGATCGCCGAACTCGAACTGTCGCAAACCCGCTATCCGCGCATTCTCAGTGCGCGTGGCCATCACGGTCTCCTTCGATCGCTACAGCCCAACGACCGTCGCCACGTCCGGCAGACGGCTTAAGTTCCAAAATCGGCCAGCCGCGCTTCGCCGCGACTCGCTTCAGGCGTCGGTCGGGATTGACGACTACCGGATTGCCGACGGATTCGAGCATCGGGGCATCGGAGAAGCTGTCCGAGTAAGCCTTCGACTGCGAGAGGTCGGCGCCGTACTTACGGCAAAGGCGCTCGATCGCCGCCACCTTCTCCGCCTCGGCAATCAGGGGCGGGACCACTTTGCCGGTCGCCGCGCCGTTCTCGTAGACGAGCGAGTTCGAGATCACCGCGTCGAAGCCGAAATAGCGGACTACCGGGGCCAGCGCGACGTCGAGTTCCCCGGTCACCAGCACCGGACGAAAGCCCTGGGCGCGGTCCGCCTCCACTATCTCTTTGGCACCCGGATAAAGGCTCGGACGGATGACCTTCTCGAAAAGCGGCCCCTCCAGTTGCTGGAGCCACTCCTTCTTCATCCCCCGATATTCACGGTAGAAGACCTCGTTAAAAAGCGTGCGGGAGTAGAAGTCGAGGCCGATCATCACCGGAACGCTCAGCAGCAACTTGCCGCACTTCAGCAGGGCGCGCGCCTTCGAGGGGTGGTGGCGCGCAAAAAAGGCGTAGCGCACGACGACGTTGCTCGAACACAGGGTGCCGTCGAGGTCGTAGAAGGCGAGTCGGGTCATAAGACAGCCGTCAGTTGTCAGTAGTCGTCCGTTGTCAGTCGTCAGTTGTCAGTTGTCAGTCTGGCCCGCCAGAGGTTCGTTTCCGCACGGTTGAGCTTCGGCGTCCGTAGGCAACTGACCACGGACCACGGACAACGGACCGAGCAAGAGGTTCTGCAGGTTTTTCTTGTGCCGCCACGTCAGAAACGACAGCATGACCGCTGCGCAGGCCGCGTCGAGGCGTCCCACAAAGAAGAGCATCAGCAGCACAAAAAGAGCCCAGGTGGTGAGCGAGGCGATCGTGCCGGCCTCCCGCCACTTCAGCTTGCCGCCCGCGACGCGCGCCGCCGTAAAATAAGCCAGAGCGATGACCGCCCAAACCGGATAGAGGACCAGCATCACCCCGCCCGAAGTGGCGATTCCCTTCCCTCCGTTGAGTTTGAGGAACGGCGAAAAGCAATGTCCGAGCACGGCTGCGAGTCCGTAGGACCATGCCAAGGCGATCTCCGCCGGAAACACAGGATGGCCTGCGGCCCAGGCGGCTCCGGCCCAGGCGCCTTGGGCCCAGGCACCTTGAGGAAGATGCGCGGGCCAAACGTAGAGGACCAGCCACACCGCCAGCGCTCCCTTGCCCATATCGCCGACCAACGCCGCGACGGCGCGCCGCGAGCTCACGCGCAGGACGTTGTTGAAACCGGGGTTCCGCGAGCCGACTTTGCGAATGTCGACGCCGGAGCCCATCATCGACACCACGGCAAAAGGTATCGAGCCGATGACAAAGCAAATCAGAAACCGGACCAGGAGCGGAGCAGAGGTTTCAAACATAGGGTTATGAATTATGAATCATGAATGATGAATTATGAATGATGAACGATGAATTCCGAACCTTCGTTCATCATCTTTCATTCATCATTCATTATTCATCGTTCATCGTTCATGGTTGTCATTTCCGCGATCTGCCTTCTGATTCGGTCGCGCAAGCCAACTACTTCGCGCTGGCTGATACCCTGGCCGTCAACGGACAAGGGCCCGGCGATGCGTACGCTGGCGTTATTCCAGCTCACGGCCTGGGCGCTGGCCGAGTTTCGAGTTTCCGTTTTCGAGTTTCCAGTTTCGAGTTTCGAGTTTCGACTTTCCAGTCCCGAATTTCGAGAGCCTTCGAGGGCCTGCCGGCCATTGCGAATCCCGATGGGATATATCGGCGTTGAAGTTTCAAGCGCGGCGTGGATCGCATCAAGCCGGAAACGGCTCAGGTGAGCCGGAACGCCCGGAGGCCCGTCAGGAAAGACCAGCACCGAGCGGCCATCTTCGAGTGCGTGGCGGATTCGCTGCCGGAGCGTTCCGCCCGGAGGCGCCACCTCACCGTAGACCGGATCGAGCACCAGCGGCTTCAGCAAGAAGGCCACCGCGCGCGGCAAGGGCGACAGAAGCGCAGGGTCGGCGAGCGAGACCGTGCGGGGCAGGGTCGCTGCCAGGACCAGGGGATCGAAGCGCCCGGCGCGATTGGCAACCAAGACGGCGGGCGCGCCGCGAGCAAGCCGGTCAGCGCCCTCGAGAGCCGCCTGCCGACCGCTCAAGCTCAACACCAACCGAGAGGCGCCCTGGATGACCCGTGCGGGAGTTTCGCTGCCGGGCGCGAGGCGCGCCACGAGGCCGGCCGGAACGGCGGCAGCGAATAAAAAGGCTGACGACCACGCGCTGTGCGCCGCCGCGCTGAGGCGGCGTAGCGTGAGGCCGGCCCACGACTTGAGATTTTCCAGGACCAGCCGAGCGATCTGGAGCCAGGGCGAACGTTCAGGGGCTTCGAGCTTTCCGCTTTCGTAGAGCAGGCGCGTCCGGTTGCGGCGGATCTTGCCGCTGCTCGTCTTAGGAATGCTGTGCGGCCCCGCCAGCACGACGTTATTCGGCGGCGTTCCAAGAACGGCATCAATACTCTTGGTGATCCCGGCTTCGATTCGCCGCCTTTCCTCCGCTCCGGTGGCGCGAGTTTCGGCCACCACTACCAGCCGCTCGGTCCCCGTACCGCGATCGACCGTGCCGAAGGCGGCGACGCAGCCCCGGCGCACTCCGGGAACGTCCGCTGCTGCGGCCTCCACCTCTTGCGGAATAATGTTGCGGCCGGACTTGATGATGATGTCTTTGACGCGGCCCGTGATGTAGAGCTCGCCGCCGGCCGAATAGGCGAGGTCGCCCGAATCCATCCAGCCGTCCTCAGTCACGACAGCGGCTGTAGCTTCCGGGTTGCGATGGTAGCCGGACGTCTTGGAGGGCCCGCGGAAGAGCAGGCGGCCCTGTGCGCGCTCTGCAACTTCCCGGCCCTGCTCATCCACAATCCGGACTTCGTGATCCGGCAACGGAGTCCCGCTGGCTACAAATCGGAGGACATCGGTCTCGCCCGGTGCGGCGGGCGCCGCCCTGCGCTCTGCTTCAAAAACGTCGCGACGGATCACGTCGATCACCGGCCGGCGATTGATGGGCGGAAAAGTGAGCGCCACGGACGACTCCGCAAGTCCGTAACAAGGCACGTAGCTCTCAGGCCGGAAGCCGTAGGGAGCGAAGCGCTCCGCGAACCGGGCCAGCGTCTCGGGAAGCACTGCTTCGCCGGCGTTAATCGCCACGCGCCAGCGGCTCAAGTCGAGCCCCTCGAGGGCCCGATCCGGAATCTTGCGCGCCGAGAGCTCGAAGGCAAAGTTGGGAGCAGGACAAAGCGTTCCTCCCGAATCGTGCAAGGCCCAAAGCCAGCGTTCGGGCCGGCCAAGAAACGCGAGCGGCGAAAAGATGGTGATGGGCGCCCCAAAATAGACGCTGAACAGCCACGAGCCGATCAGCCCCATGTCGTGATACAGAGGCAGCCAGCTGACCACTACGTCCGTGGGCCTGAACTGCACGGCCCAACCGATGCCGCGGACGTTCGCGAGCACATTGGCTTGGCTGAGCACCACTCCCTTCGGATCGCCCGTGCTGCCCGACGTGTACTGGATGAAAGCCGTGTCGGAGGGGCCGCGCGTCGCGAGCCTGCCACCGAACGCCGCAGCGCCCTCCTGTCGGAGCGCCTCCACCGTGGTCATATCCACCAGGCTCGGAATGTTCGGCCGCATGATCCGAGTGATGCCCTTGACCTCATCGAAGCCGATCAGGAATCGGACTTGGGCGTTGCGCAGGATGCCGACTTGCCGCCGCACGTACTCTTCAATCTTGTCGGGCCGCGCCGGCGGATAGATGGGGACCGCGATCCCTCCCGCCAGCATGACTCCGAAGAACGCGTAAAAGAAGTCGGCCGAGGTCGGCAGCATGATCGCCACCGTCTCATCGCGCTCGAGCCCGCGGGCCACGAGCCCTGCCGCCACGGTCGAGGCTGTCTCGAGCAACCGGCCGTAGGTGATGTCCTCGCCCGAGTCGCCTTCGAGCAAATGGATCTGCGCTCGGTCGGGCTCGACCTCAGCGTGATGGCGGAGGACCTGGGCCCAATCCCTGGCAGACTCCGGCGCCCGAGGCGCCTCCCGCGCGGGCTGCCGAATGCGGTAACGCGCCTCGACGGCCCTGCTAGCGGCTGCATTACCGTTCCCAAGCGCCTGCACCCACTCGGCGGGCGTTTCCGCCCGCTGCGCGATCTCGTCCGGCAGCCTCACGTTGAATCGCATCTCGCATCGTAACAGCAGCTCAACACGCGCGAGGCTCTCGAGACCGAGATCGCGCTCGAACGAGGAGTGAAGAGAAATTGTCTGAGCCGCCCGGTCGGAACCAAGCTCGCTTAGCAACTCCCGGATGATCGCAAGGGTCTGCTCCTCAATCGAGTTCGTCGGCCCCTGAGGCGACCGGACCTCTCCGGGCGAGGCCGGCACGCCACTATGCCCGAGCCAACCTACCTTCGCGGGCTTTGGAGCTGTTCCCATGTTAAAAATTACAAATGATGAATTACGAATGACGAACGAGGCTCGGACCGTGCAATTCGTCATTCATCATTCGTAATATTCGTAATTCGCAATTTTTCTGCCTAAATCCTGAACGTCCACGCTTTGACTGCCTCCGGCTGGACCCATCTTTCAATCCCTTTGATCTGGTTGTTGACCCAGTAGCTTTTCCAGTCGATTTGTTCCGGGTTCCAGGGGAGCAGCTTCCTCTCTGTTTCGGAAATCAGAGCGTAGGCCGCCCGGATGCTTTCCGATTCAAAAACGTAGCGGTTGCCAAGAACGAAGGGGAGATACTGATCGAGAGTCTGCTCGCGAAAGGCGGCCTGGAGGGCGAGCGTCCGCAGGGCCGTGCTCAAACCGGCCAGAGAGCGCTCCCCGGGCAGCCTCGCCGCCCCCAGGACCTTTTTCGCGCCTGCGATCAGAGCCTGCGCCCGCTCGATCCTCTTCTGTAATCCCGCGCGCCGAGCGCGGGCGTCTGCGGCGGAGACAAACCGGGGGCGACCGAGAGGGCGGGCCCCCAGCAGCCGATCGATCAGGGCCGCCCTTCGATCGCCGTTCTTGCGCCGTCGAGACTCGGCGTCCAGCAGCGCCACGAGCGATTCGAGCGCCATCGGGTTCGCGTCCGCTGTCCCCAACTGGTAGACCGCCTCGTTGTGGCCGCCGAGCAGCAGGGCGCTCACCACTACAATCGCCGAAGCGACAAGGTCGACGGGCACGACCTCCAAAGGTATGTCTCTTCGCACGGGCCAGTACTTCATTCCACCGAGCGCCATCAGCACCAGCGGGGCGGCGGTGCGGCCGCCCTCGATCCATCCCGGAAAAGGAAAATCGAGGGCGCTCTCGACGATGGCCGGCCGCACGATGACGTAGTCGAGACCTTCCTCGGCGGCGATGATCTGCTCGCCCAGGCTCTTCGCGTAAGTGTAAGTATTGACCCACCCCCAATGCTCGGCGCGCTGCCGGCCCAGGGCGACGAGCCGCCGCGCGAGATCCTTGGAACGCCCGCCCTCTTGGTCGTCACTCCCGCGCCCGGGCAAGCCGTGACGTGACCTCGGGCTGAGCCCGGCCGAATCAGTAATCTCGCGGATGCGCTCCCGGCAGTAGCGGATCTCGTCGGTGTGGAGGAAACTCGCGTCACCGGGCCCCTTTCGACGCGGGTAAAAACCCACGATGGGTTCCGTCTCCTCGACGAGCCCGTCGGCTTCGCCGCAGACGTAACAGGTGGACACGTGCAGGAGCTTTGCGCCCAGAAACTTCGCCACGCTGACCAGGCGCTCGACGCCATCGACGTTGGAGCGGAAAGAGTCATCGACTGGCGGGAAAAAGTCGACGCGTCCGGCGCAATTGATGATGAGGCCCACCCGCCCTGCCAACTTTTCCAGGTCAGCGGGCTCGATGCCACAAGAGGGGCGGCTGATGTCGCCCGGCCAGACGGTAATCTTGCTTCGAAGGAAATCCTTCCCCCGCTTCTCGGCGATGGCTGCCAGCGCCGGCGAAGCCAAGGTTTCACTGCGAAACCGCTCGTGAGCCGAAAGGTTGCGCGCCGGCCGGAGCAAGACGTGAAGGTGCTTGAAGTCCGGGAAACGGTCGAGGATCAGCCCCAGGACCACCTTGCCCAGGAAGCCGTTCGCCCCGGTCAAGATGATCTCATGCTCCTCGAACGTCTGAGCGATGTCGGTCAAGAGCAGTTCTCGCGTCATAGGCAGCCCTTACCAGGTACCGCCTTTGGTGCACTGCTTGCGCCCGGATGCCAAGTCAATCAGCAAACTGCCTTCTTGTGGGAGGTTCGAGACTCAGTGATATGTCCGCGCGCCCCGTATCCAGGAGGCGGCGAAGGGTAATGGTAGCGGGAGGTGTAAGCCTGTGTCAAGGCTTGAGTTGGCTTGACAACGGCGTGCGGGGAAATGTCGGGGAAATGGATCCTGCCTAGTCGCCAAGGGTGTGTTCGATTTTGCGAACCGGTTGCTTGGCTCGGAACTTCTTCAAGTCGTAAGAAGCGGGCCGAGGTCCATACTCGGATTGGCCCCGGGACCGAACCTCAGCCGCCAGGGCCGAAGAGCTAAATCCTCGGTGGCGAATTGGCCAGAGCCAAAATGGCCTCGGCTACGCTTCGCAAGGCGGAGTTGGTTGAAGTCGACCCCGCCCACCCGCGTCTGGCCCACCCAAGCGGGCCGCGGCAGTTGTTCCAGTGTCTCGTCAGGTGGCACTTGCCGCACACTTCCCAGACCGGGGCTTGGGCCTTGGAGATCAAAATCAGAAACAGCCCCGGCCTACCCGTAGGGTGGGCCAAGTGCTCTTCGGCGATTTCGTGTTTCCTCTCGCCTCGCTTGCACTCCACCACCGGAATGCCTCGGGGCTCGGGCAAAAGCTCGCAGACGGCGGCTAAACCGGCCGCCCACGAGGAGGTGACTTCGATCGCTAGACTCGCTGGCCCGCGGAGCATCGTTCTAGTCGGCCCGGAAGCTACCGAAGAGAAGCTGAAATCAGAGCCACTGGGAGATTTCGAGGTGTTGCATTTCGCCGTGCACGGTATGAGCAACGTTGCGGAGCCAGAGCGGTCGGCTTTGGTGCTCCGGACGAACCCACAGTCGAGGGAGATCCGCAGGGAGTCGCTCAAGGCAGAACTGGTCTCTCTCGGGGTGCGACACGGGAGTGGGAAAGCCGGAAGGCGAGGAGGGAGTGGCTAACCTTGTGCGCGCATTCCTGCTGGCGGGCGCCAGCAATGTGGTCGCGAGCTCGTGGGCAGCCCGATGATCGATTGACCGCCGACCTGATGACGCGACTTTATGGACACTTCATCGGCACAGAGGGCGTGGACCGCTTTGTTGCCGCCTGGCGGGGGACGGTCCAGTGGATCGCGCGCAGCCCGTTTCGTCCGGAGCACAAACGCAAGAACTGGTTCGTCGGAATCGAGGTCTTGGAGCCTCCCGCCGCGGCTCGCTTCGACCCTCGGGATGTTCGCTTCGAGACCATGCGCGCGAGCGGGCCGGGAGGACAGCATGTCAACCGTACCGAGTCGGCGGTGCGAGTGACGCACGCGCCTACAGGATTACAGGCGAGCGCATCCGAAGAGCGCTCCCAGCACAGGAACAAGGCGCTCGCGGTGGCCCGTCTGGCACGCAAACTGGAGGATTTGAAAGAGCAGCAGCTCGGAGAATCGGAGCGTAGTCGTTGGCGAGCACATCAGGCACTGGAGCGAGGAAACCCTGTGAAGGTTTTCCGAGAAGACTGATGTATGACGACCTCCTGACTTGAGAAGTGGCTGTTGCATAAGCCGGGATCTTGCGATACGTCCCCGCTGTAGAGGTGTGCTTCGAGAGTGACGGGAGTCCACTTACCGAAAGGAGACTTGCATGGCAATCGACAACAAGGATCAATCTGCGCTTAGCCACATTGACCGCTTGGTCAAGGAAGAAGAGCACCTGTATGGGCAAAATGAACTTACAGGTGATGATCGGGTGCGTTTAGCCGAATTGAAGGTCGAACTCGATCAATGCTGGGATCTCTTGCGGCAGCGCCGCGCACTCCGAGAGTTTGGGGAGAACCCGGACAAGGCGAAAGTGCGCCCAGCCAAGATTGTCGAAAATTACGAGCAATAGGTCTCGGGGAAGAAATTAACCTCCGAATGCGACGTATCGAAGATACGATCCAATTGCCGTTCTTGAATCCACCGACGTCTGCACTTTATGACTACGAAACGATGTACCTGGGTCAGCATGGACGATCCGCTTATGCTCCAGTATCACGATCGCGAATGGGGTGTGCCAGTCCACGATGACCGAAAACACTTTGAGTTCCTTGTGCTCGAATCGGCGCAGGCCGGGCTGAGTTGGTCGATCGTGCTCAAAAAACGGGACGGGTATCGCCGTGCCTTCAGCGAGTTCGATCCTGAGAAAGTGGCCCGGTATTCCGACAAAACCGTTAAGAACCTCACATCAGATGCGGCAATCATTCGAAACCGGATGAAAATCGAAGCCACGATACGCAACGCGCAGGCGTTTCTCGCAATTCAGGAAGAGGTGGGAAGTTTTGACGCTTATTGCTGGCGGTTCGTCGATGGACGACCCAAACTCAACCGGTGGAAGGCAATGGGGGAGATTCCGGCGACCTCACGTGAATCGGACGCGTTTAGCAAGGATCTCAAACACCGGGGATTCAGCTTCGTCGGTTCGACCGTCGTTTATGCGCACATGCAGGCGGTCGGCATGGTGAACGATCACCTCGTCGACTGTTTCCGATATCGAGAGATTCGGCGGCTGGCCAATGTCACGTTCACGGAAGACCGACGATCAATGTAGCGAGGGGCTTGACCCGAGAACCCTTCCTGGTCATCAGTGACCTTCGCAAGCGGCCACCACTCAGCGGACTGGTCACGCCTAGCTCATCCACGTCCGATAAACGGCATCTTAGTGGCCATCACCGTCATGAATTGCACATTGGCACCCAAGGGCAGACTCGCCATATAGAGCACCGCCTCGGACACATGCTGCAGCTCCATCCGGGGCTCAATCATTGTCGTACCGTCAGCTTGCGGCGCGCCCGCCGCCATCCGCTCCGTTATTTGGGTGGCGGCGTTGCCGATGTCGATCTGGCCGCAGGCAATGTCGTACTTGCGACCGTCGAGCGAAATGCACTTGGTCAGCCCCGTGATGGCGTGTTTCGTCGCGGTATAAGGCGCCGAATTGGGCCGAGGGACGCGAGCAGAAATCGAGCCGTTGTTGATGATGCGCCCACCCCGCGGATGCTGCGCTTTCATGAGCTTGATGGCCTCCTGGGCGCACAGAAATGCGCCCGTGAGGTTGACGGCTACGACTGCGCTCCACTGTTCGTAAGTGATATCTTCCATCGGAATGCCGGGTAAGATTATGCCGGCGTTATTGAAGAGAAGGTCGAGTCGGCCGAATGCTTCCTTCGTCCTGGCGAACAGCGCTCGGACGGACTCGGGTTTGCTAACGTCGGTGGGCACTGCGAGCATTCTACCCTCGGAGGACTGTGCTAATGAAGCGGTCTGCTCGAGTTCCGGAGCGCGCCGCCCCGCCAGCACCACGGAAAATCCCGCCGATTGCAAAGCGAGGCTGACCGCGCGGCCTATGCCGCTGCCAGCTCCGGTCACGAGCGCGATTCTGACGTTGGTGATCACGAGCTTTTCGTCCACGTACACTCGAAAACTCTCTTGATCCAGGCAAGGCCAGCAGGACGGCTGTTCGATGCCGAACGTGTAATCGCCGGGCCCCGGGGCGCATCTGAGCTCTGATGTCGCGGTAGGGACGCCGGTTGCCCGACGCCCCCCGCACAGATCCGTACAAGCAGTGCTACCGCATACGGCTCCTACCGCAGATACTTGGCGTCAAAACGCAAGTGGGGATAGGAATGAAGAATCTTGGGCAGCGGAAGCCACTGGGCGGCAAAACGCTCCAGCAACTCCCATGTCATCCCGCTCCGCTGACTGCGTCTCGCAGTAGCGCATCACCTCTTCGAGTTCGGTGAAATCAAACTGATCCGGCTTAGGGTTGCAGTACACCCAGGCTAGATAAATCCGGATGATGTTGAAGTGATACTCCTGGGCGATGGCCCGGAGCATCTCCCGGCCTTGTTCAGGTGGCGGATTGGGCGGCCGGTAGAAGGCCGAACCGTAAATGAACTGATCCGACCGGTGAACTGCCGGGTTGCGGTTCGGCGCCACGGCTGGCGAACGCTGATGACCGGTAAGGATGCGTAGTCCTCCCAAGGCAAGAAGGCTCCCTCCCACGGTCGCACTTAGAAAAGTTCGGCGCGTACTCGACATTGGCCGTGGTGATCCCTTCCCTGCCCTTCTCCTGACCTCACCCTGGAACTGTTCTGGCGGTCACGATCGCGCTCGAGCCGGCTTCCCTTAGCGACTCCAATTGAGTCTCGATGACCGGGTCCGCTCGCTTTTCGTAGTCGGGGCGGCTGATTACCACCGGATTCTGGCTGCCCGAGCTGCCGAAAGGCGGTCATCCGCGCGCTGCCCTTAAGCTCAGGGCCTTAGCGGTCTTCTGCTGGCGCAGTTTTGCCCAGCGTGCTTTCTGGGCTTGCGAAATCCTCTTCCGCGCAGCGGCAGTAAGCTCCGCGTTTTCCTCGCCTCATTCCTTTGTGCTCGCCGTCCAGAATGCCCTTCCAACTTTCCGAGCGCAGCAATCGCCTTCTCCAAACGGTCAACTTCTTTCTGTGCGCGGCCGCGCTCCGCTCGCAAGCCTTTGATTACCTGAGTCAGATTAACCATGCTCCTCCTCTGTTCACCGAATGAGTTCGTCGAGCTAAGCACTATACCCATCGCTGGGGGAATCCGCAAACTCCGGTTCCGATGTGAGCCCTCTCCTCTCCGCCCGATTGCCCTTGCGCCACTGCTCCGGCACAGCAAAAGTCCGGATCGAGCAGCCGCCATCCGGCCTTTGGCGCCGGCAGATCATCTCGATCAGCTCCTG
>QHZK01000108.1 GCA_003224635.1 Acidobacteriota bacterium
GTGTACTGCTGCAACGGCAGCAACACTGAGCTGGACTGGTACGCCACCGGGTCCTGCCTTATTGGTTCCCCGGTAGTGGAAAAGCGCTCCGCCGACGTGACCGGTCGGCAACTCTTCTTTCTGCGAGGATGCGACGGGACCTACTCGGTCGTGACGCTTGGCGCCCCGAGCTGAAAGGTTCCTCTTGGAGACCACACCGTTATGCTGCCGCGTACTCCACCTAAGGGAGCCTTGCTGCTAGCGGGACTTCTGCTCGTCCCGTTCGGGGATTCTCCTCGGGCTCAACGACCGGCTCAGGAGGCGACGCCGGGCGCCGCGGGAGCGCAGGAACAAGCTCCTGCTTCCCACGAGCTCTACGAGTCGGCGAGAGTCGAGTTCTCGGCTCCGCCCCCGACGGTGGTACAAGCGGGCGTGCAGTGCGACGGAAACGGCAACATCTACTTGATTTATGGCGCCTCGCTCCAGGTTATTTATCCCCTCTTGCGCAAGGGGGTGAGCTTGCCTGTCTCGAAGTTGTCCTTGGATTCGAAGAGCGTCGTCCAGTTCCCGATGGGACAGTTTCAAGGCTACGCTGAATACTCTAGGCCGAGCTTCTATGTGGCCCCGCGTGGAAATATGTACGGGCTGGTGGTTGCGTATCCGCACGAGCGGGGTTATGAAGGTTCCAACTGGCCGGACTCGATGATTGTTAAGTATAAGGACGACGGAACCGTCGATTCCATCACCAAGCTTGAGCCCCCAGCGGGAGAACACGTGTCGCTTTGGAGCTTCGCGGCCTTCCCGGACGGGAATTTCCTCGTTACAGGAGCGGTGCTGTCGCCAAACTACATGCCGACGGAGCCGCTGACTGGAATTTTCGACCGCAGCGGCGCCTTTGTGGGGCCGATCGAGCTGCCTCACGACGTGCGCCCGCAGAACGCCGAATCGGCTCCTTCAAAGAGCCGCGTGAAAACCTCCGCCCAGGCCGGGAGCACGTCCGGCGCCGTTAAAGGGGGAGAAGAGGAAGGGGCTCTGCGACCGTGGCTACTCAGCGTGCAGCAGGGGCTCATGCAGGGATCCCCGGATGGGAGCATCTACCTGTTGCGCGCTACAGACCCCGCTCGGCTCTACGCCATTTCGTCGACGGGCACGGTACTGCGCGACATCGAGGTCAAGCCCCCTGAGCCCGGCCTGCAGCCTGTCCAGATGAGCCTCGCGGGACAAAATGGCCTCCTGCTGAAATTCTCGCCGACACGCAGCTCCCAGCACCCGCAATCGCGAGAATCCCTCGCCTTGTTCGATCTCGGTGCAGGGAAAATCACCGACACCTACCACCTGCCGCCCAACGCCAGCGGCCTCTCCGCCTGCGCCGCGCCGCGCGACGAGTTTCTCTTTCTGGGAACCTCCAAGCAGGGACAGTTTGAGGTGGTTAGGTACGCCGCCCGTTGAAGCCCACCCTTCCCGCAATTTCAAAACCCCGGGCTCGTCAGCAAATGCACGAGTGTGGGTGCGCCGCGACCCCGGCAAATCTCCATTAGCGCAACGGGCCTCGCACTCTTCACGAATCCAAAGTTGCCCCGCCAGCATCTAACCGAATAAGGAAAGGCAGGTGGGGTCGGAATGGACATGGTGCTTGAGTATCTCGCGTACGTTTTCGTGGCCGTAGTTCTCTCTGCGCTCCTGTTTGCCGCCTCAGCCTTGGTGGTCCTGAGCCGAGAAGGCGCCAAGCAAATAGCTCCAGCCTCCCGCAAGATTGCGAACCGAACCATACATCTCGTCGCGGACGCCGCAAAGTCCGCCGAAGCTCTCAGGACTCTGGCTTCGCGGGTGGACTCCTAAGACCCCTCCGCGCATCGCGACAACCTCCGATCGCTCGGCCTAACAACGTTCTGGCCGACGTTCAATCGCGCCATCCCAGACGAGTTCGCCACAAACGTTTACCAGAATGCGAATCGGCCCTCCCGTCGAGCCCATGCGGCCCAGGTTCTTTCTCACATTGAGTCAAGCCGACCTGAAATCAGGCGCGGAACACTGACCGAACCTCGGGGAAGGGACCAAGCCGTGGTAAAGCCAACGGGGTTGAGGGCCGGAATCCTAGAGTCTGATAAGGTATCTTATGTTAACTACATCAAATGAGCGCCGCTCCGCTCTGGCGCGACTCGGCTGAGTCTAACTCTTCGTCCTGGAACCAGCTAAGTTAGTCGGCGGCTTTGGGGCCAAGGCGTCAGGGCTGGCTGGTCGTCTGGGCGGATTTCTTGCCTTCCCACGTTCCCTTCTGGTCCTCGTTCGTGGACCAGGCGCCGGCGAGCTGGCCGTCCTTGTATCGGCCTATCAGGAGGTAGTTACGCTGGTCAGTGTCGATGTGGATTTCGAGCGTATTCTTCTTGAAGCTGGCCGAAGTGAGTTCGGTTGACCCGAGGGGTGATGACACGGTGCCATTCACCGTCTCCTTGTTCTGTTCGAGGTAGAGGGTAAATTTCATGTCCCCTTGGGGACCACCGTGAGAGACGCACTCCCACGTACCGGTCAATGGTCCGGACTTAGGCTTCTTCTCCGCGGCGAGCCCAAGCGCGGCCAGCCACAACATGACCGAACCAATTACTGCAGCGCGCAAACTACGGTTCATGTCCGCGCTCCTTTTCAAGGAATGAGCACCTGTCCAAGCCCCTGGATGGCCGCCTACGAGGTTCGGCCATCGTAATCCGGTCCCGACCGTCTACGAGCCGGACTTCTTCGCTTTCTTCCCTTCCCATTTGCCTGCCGGATTTCCGTCATGTGACGTTTGCCCGCTGAGCTGCCCGTCTTTCAGCTTTGCCGTGAGAACGTAATTACCATCGGGCGTGTCAAGGTGGATTTCAAGGAAGTCGTTCCTAAAGGTCGCGGAGGTGATCTCCATTCCTCCCTGCGGCGACGAAACCGAGCCGGTGACCTTCTCTCCATTCTGTTCGAGCTCGAGCGTAAAGGGCGTTTCACCCTGCTCTCCACCGTGGGACGCGCATTCCCACGTGCCGGTCAGCAGCGCTGGCTCGGCCTTCTCGTCTTTGGCAAGGGCGAGACCCACGATGCTTAAGATCACGAACCCCACGCCGGCCAAGCTCCAAGCCCGCTTCATACACGCTCCTTCTCACCTCGATACTTGCCCGCCTTCGGAGGAGCCTCTGGAATCCTCGCGACGACAGAAATGAGCGACGGACGATTCTACGCGCCGGCTACGGATGCCCGCTCTCCTGACCGCTTTGCCGGAGCCAGCACGGTCAGGGCTACGCCAATGACAACCAGGACAGCCGAGCCCGACAGTAGGTCGCGAACGCTCGCATTCTGGAATGCCTGGATCGCCATAACCGTGGCGTGAGCGAAGCTCGACCATGCGGCGAAGGCGATCAGGCTGCGATTCGCGGATGGGTGGCGCACCGCGATCAACAGTAAAATCCCGAGCGTGACATAAAGGCTGAGCATCATCGCATCGCCGCGTTCGGACTGATCCCGTTGCCATAACATCATCGTTAAGGGATAAATCCCGGCCGAAAAGAGCAATCCCACCAGCACCAACACAACCTTCAGCGCCCGCTCTCGCCACATGGGGCCCTCCTGGTAAATCACGTAACGTGGAAAAGACATATACTACAGCGGTTTTGCGCGACCGTCCAGAAAATCGAAGAGACCCCAAGCGTTTCATTCCGAGGGTGGTTTTGTTCACAATTCACAATTCATAATTCATTGCGCGTCACCTCCAGCTAGAACCAGAAGCGCCAGGCCGTATCCACGAGCGCATGAGTAAAGGCGGAAGCCGAAAGCCTTCGCCGGGCGCCGTAGACGTTCCCGTAAAAGATCCCTGCCAGCGTCGCCAGGACCCCGTACCTCCAGTTCGGGACGGGAGGATGGTGCAGGTGTGCGGCGCCAAAGATCACCGAGGCGATCAGCAAGCCCCACAGCTCGCGCCGCGCGTGCGGGATGCTCTTAACCACAAGGTTCTGCAAGACGCCCCGGAAGAGGAACTCCTCAGGTATTGCAATCGTCACGTAAATGCCCGCAAAGGTGGCCAGGAACTCGAGCGCGAGCCTTAGCTCGCCGGGGACTGCGATAGCGTGGCCCGCGCTCGACTGCGATGCGAGCGCCATGGACGTGACGGCATGCCCGTGAAAGTGGATAAAGCGCAGCAGGTACCCCAGCGGGATGGCGAGGAGCGCAAAGCCGACGAAGTGGCCGAAGCCGCCGGCCACGTCCGTTCTCCGAAAGGTCAGCCGATACCCAACACCCTCCAGGCGGCGGATGACCATGAAACCGTACGCGCCGACACAGACGGAGTAGAGGGGCCGGAAAAAGTACAGATCCTCGGGCCACACCCAGATGCCTCGCAGCCCGTGCGCGGGTACGGGGACGGCGAGAGCGAGCATGGCCGCAAAGTCTCGCCAGCCGATTGCCTGTAGCGGCGGTCCTTCGCTCCGCTCAGGACAAGTTCTGTGACCGCCGGGGGCGGCCCGGTCCAGGCGGTCCGGCAGCAGGAGCAGGACGGGCGCAACGATGTAGGCCGTGAGCTTGGCCAGGCCTCGCGCGGAAAACGTGCCTGTGCCCAAGGCGAAAATAAAGTAGGGGACCAGCAAAAGCAGCGGCATTCCGAGCGCCGCTCCGACCGACCCGCGGGCCCGCTCGCGCAGTTGGTCTACAAAGCCCTGGTCCGTAAAAGCGACAAACGCGCCCAACACCAGCGACAAGCAAGCGAGAAACGCCGCGAGCCGCCAAGGGTCGATCGGCGCTCGAAGCAGGACGATCCACTCCGCCAGGGCCGCAAGCAGCAACAGCGACACAATGTAGACAACGGCTTTCTTCATGGCGAGAAAGTCGGCATACGGAAGTCAAAAGGGTAAAGGATGAAGGATAAATTATGAAATCATGAACGATGAATTATGAATTATGAATGCGGAGCGAGCAAAGACTGCTCACTCCGAGGCTGGTTTTGTTCGCAATTCATAATTCACACTTCGTTACTGCCTCTCGAGATCCGCCGACGCCAGGTCCACCCTCCCGACCGGGATAATGCGAACTGGCCCCAGCTTCTTCAGCTCTTTCCTGAAGCCCGCGACGTTGCCGACCATGACGATCACGGCGCGGTCCGGATCGAGACGGGCGCGCGCGGTATTCCAAACGTCCTGAGCGCTGAGGTCTCGTACGCGCTCCGGGAAGCGGCTCCAGTAGTCAAGGGGCAGACTGTGGATCAGGAGGTCCAAGACCTGCGTCGCGATTCCCTCCGACGTCTCGAATTCGAGGGCCATGTGGCCGTTCAGGTAGCCCCGCGTGGCGTCGAGTTCCCAGTCCGCAATCGGATGGTCGCGCAGGCGCTTCATTTGCTCGAGCACCAGTTGAACGCTCTTCAAGGTTTCGAGGGTGCGGGTCGACGTCTTGGCCTCCCAGCTCCCCGCCGTCTCGTGACAGACGAGGTCGCTCGACGCTCCGTAGGCCAGCCCATGCTGGCTGCGCAACGCCTTAAAGAGGCGATTGGTGGCGGGCCCGCCCAGAATCTGGTTGGCCACGGTCAGGGCGTAGTAATCAGGGCTATCGCGTTCAATGCCGGAGTTTCCAATTCGTATCTCGGTTTGCACGGCCTCCGGCATGTCAATGACCACCACCCGCCTTGACAAATCCCTTGAGACGGGCGGGCTCGGTACCGAGCGGCGAGCGGGCGGATCGCTCTCGGCGCTTCCCTGCCAGTTCCCAAAGAATTTTTCGGCCCGGCGGAAAGCCTCGTCCGCCGAGATGTCACCCACCACAGCGAGGATGGCATTCGACGGGAGGTAGTATCGGGCGTGAAAATTGCGCAAGTCCCCCACGCTCAGCCGTCGAATAGACTCCAGCGTCCCGTCCGCAGGATGGCCGTAAGGCGTTCCTGACAACTCCACCCGGTTGAAAACAGCATCCGCAAGATAAGCCGGGTCCTCGCGCATGATTTCGAGCGAAGAGAGCGTTTGCTTGCGCCCGCGCTCGACCTCGGCAGGCGCGAACGCCGGACGGATAATCATGTCAGAAACGAGGTCGAAGGCGAGTTCGCTGTGGTCGGTGAGGACGCTGAGCTCGACGAACGAATTGTCCCATTCGGCTCCCGTCTGAATCGCGCCCCCGACCTCGTCGATGGCTTGGGCAATCTCCTGCGCGCTCCTTCCGGCTGTCCCCTCGTCCAGCAGGCCGGCCACGAACTGGGCCGCGCCCGGCAACTCGGGCGGGTCCGCCTCGGCCCCGGCCTTCACTACCAGGCGCAAGGTGACCACTGGCAGCGAGTGACGTTCAATCGCAACCACCCTGAGGCCGTTGGGCAGTATGTGGACCGCCGGAGTCGGTAAGGTCACGGGTTTCGGCGCAGGAACGTCGGGCGGATAGTCGCGCGCGCAGAGCGTCCCCAGGGTCATCAAAATTCCCGCCAAGGGGAGCAAGATTCGGGGCGGGGTTCGGGATTCGACCTTCACGTCACTTCCCTTCCTCGCCCCGAACCCCGAGCCCCGAATCCCCGGTCCCGCTCTTCGCGGGATACACCTCGACCACGGTCAAATTCTCCGGCACGAAATACTTCTTCGCCACCCGCTGGATGTCTTCCGGCGTGACCGCGAGAAAGCGGTCCAGTTCCGCGTCGAGCAAGTTCGGGTCCTTGAGGATCACCGCCGCATAACCCAGCTCTTCTCCCCGGCTTTCGTCGCTCTGCCGGCTCAGGATGAAATCGCGAAGGATCTGGTTCTTGGCCTTCTCGAGCTCCTGGGGCGGCACCATCTCGCTCTTGAGCCGCTCGAGCTCCGCTTCAACTTCCGTCTCGCCTTCCGCCGGCGTATGCCCTTGGTTCATGACCGCAAAAACGAAAAACAGGTTGGGGTCTTCGGTAAAATTCCCCGTGCTCACCGCCTGGACGGCGATTTGTTTCTCGTACACCAGACGCCGATAGATGCGCGAGCTCTCTCCCTCCGACAGAATTTTCGCGGCGAGCCGCAGCGGATAGGCGTCGGGGAGCCCGTCGGCGGGCATGTGGTAACCTTCGACAAAGGCCGGAAGGGCAGCGTTCTGAGTAACCTTCACCACGCGCTTGGCGGTCTGCGGTGGCTCCACAGGGATCTTCCGGGCGTCCCGACCGAGCGGCTGAGCGCCGGGCGCGAGCGGCCCGAAGTATTTCTCGACTAGCGCTTGCGCTTGGGCCCTGTCAAAATCGCCCACGACGACCAGCGTCACGTTGTTCGGAACGTAGTAGGTGTTGTAGAAGTCCCGGATGTCGTCCAGGCTTGCCCGGTCGACGTCCTCCATGCTGCCGATGGTCATGTGCCGATAGGGGTGCGCGTTGAAGGCGTGCTCGTAAAGCGTTTCAATGACGGTCCCGTAAGGCTGATTGTCAAAACGCTCGCGGCGCTCTTCTTTGACCACTTCCCTCTCCGTCTTGAAAACCTGCTCGGTAATCTGGAGGTTGCGCATGCGGTCCGCTTCGAGCCACAGGGACACCGGCAAGTAGGAGCTTGGAGTGGTTTCCCAGAAAACGGTGGCGTCTTCGGTGGTGTAGGCGTTATCCAGACCGCCCGACCGGACAACGTAGTCCGAGAACTCTTCCGGCGCCAGGTTCTTCGTGCCCTCGAACATCAGGTGCTCGAAGAGGTGCGCAAAGCCGGTCTTGCCCGGAAGCTCGTCCTTCGAGCCCACGTGGTACCAGACCTCGACGCTTACCACCGGCGCGTCGTGGTTTTCAGCGAAGAGGGCGCGCAGGCCATTCTGGAGAATGACGGTGTTGACGGTAGTGTGAGGCAGCTTGACGGCGGCGGGGAGAGACGGGGACAGGCTTGGGACGCTCCTGCCCGATCGAAGAATCGCCGACCGGCCGGGTCCTGGCGCCAAGAGCGACAGTAGCGTGCTTGCGATAACCGCAACGCGATGAAGGTTCTGTTTGAGGAGAGTGTACGCCAACCCGCCTGAGTCCTGTGGTCGAATCTGATCTGCAATTTTATCATACAGCGGCCTGTGAGCCTCGGGATACCTGCGTGTAACCTATTGGCGACGGAAGCGGTTGACATTCTTTGTCAAATATGACAACATACAAGCGTGTGAGTGGCCGAGTAGCGCGAGAAACGATGACCCGGACAACGCGGCCGGTTTCATGGATCAAGGCGGCGCGGAAGGAATTCGAGACGTTCCCGGAAGGGGCCCAGTCGGTCTGTCTTAACGCTCTGACGATTGCGGCCGAAGGCGCTAAGGCCGATATTGCAAAGCCGATGCGCGGCATGGGGTCAGGCGTATTCGAGATCGCCTTGCGGTTCCGAGGCGATGCGTTCCGGGTGGTCTACGCCGTGCAGCTCGGAGAGGAAGTCTGGGTCATCCATGCTTTCCAGAAGAAATCGACGCAGGGCATCAAGACGCCCAAGCGGGAGATCGACCTGATAAGGGACCGTCTGAAAAGTCTGAAGGAGATGCTGCAATGAGACGCGAGAAGCTGCAAGTAACGCGGGGGAGCGGGAACGTCTTTCGTGACCTCGGGCGCAGAAACGCGGACGCGGAGCAATTCAAGGCGATCCTGGCCGCCGAGATCATCAAGACGCTCGACCGCGAACACCTGACCGTGCGCGCCGCGCACGACCGCACCGGGATTGCGGCGGCAGACTTCTCCCGCATCCGCCATGCGGAGCTCGGGCGCTTCACCGTGGACCGCCTCATGTCGATCCTCAACCGGCTCGGGTCGCGGGTGGAAGTGAAAATCAGGGTGCATCGCGCTGAAACAGCCGCGCATGAAGCGAGGGCGTAAGGGCAGGTGAGTTCTGGCGATGCGCACGAACGGCCCCATTGAACCACGGTCTCGGCCAGCCACTACGTGCCGCCGCCATTTCCAATGCGAAATAAGTCGCGATTATGCACTTGACACAAATCCTCACGCAAAGACGCCAAGGCGCAAAGAAATCCATCGGTTTTGAACTACTCCCCTCTCCCCTTGCGGGAGAGGGGCCGGGGGTGAGGGGTTGTTGCCAATCCTTGGGTCAAGTGCATAATCCCGAAATAATTTGTCCCACGCGTCCCATTTGTCCCACGCGGAGGGTCCCGTTGTGATAAGCTCGAGGGCATGGAGCACCGCCGCGGACCCAACCACGCCATGACCGCCTCTTGCCAGGGGAATCGTATGCGTAGCCAGCTAGCCTATCGAAGCGAGGAACACGCGCAAATCGGGCAATTTTTGGGGTGAACAAAGCCAAGAAAGTGGTGTAGAATCAGCTAGTTAATCCAAAAATGGCGCGAGAACAAAGCCAATCTGACGCGCTCTCGACCCGCTGTAGCGCCGGTCTATGACCGGCGTCTGGGAACAAAGCCAACCGATCGTGCTTTTTTCGACCAAAAACGGCGGTCCCTTCCAGGGCAGGCTTCGACCGCCGCTACAGCGCAACAAAGCCAACTTAAGTCGCTGGCGCCGCGCTGCCCGGCGAACCCTTCCAGGGCAGGCTTCGTTCGCCGCTATAGATCACTCCGAGAACTTGTTGGCGATGGGGTATCGGCGGCCAGTGCCGAAAGCCTTGGCAGTCACTTTGA
The DNA here is from genome assembly GCA_003224635.1 of Acidobacteriota bacterium. GTDB lineage: Bacteria > Acidobacteriota > Terriglobia > UBA7540 > UBA7540 > QHZK01. Next base: position 9,508 of record QHZK01000108.1, read on the forward strand.
GGGCGGGCGCGGCCTGCTGGCGCTTGTACTCGGCGCTGTTGACGCGGCGCACGGTCTGCTCCACCAGCTCAGAGTCGAGGCGGAACTTCTCGATGATTTCCTCGGCGCACAGGTTCTCCTCGATGTAGGCCCGCAGGATCACGTCGAGCACGTCGTAGGGAGGCAGCGTGTCTTGATCGGTTTGATTGGGACGCAGCTCCGCCGACGGCGCCTTCTCCAGGCACGCCGCCGGGATGCGCTCGCTGGCGCGGTTCGCGTAGCGAGCCAGATCATAAACCATCGTCTTGGGCACGTCCGCAATGACGGCCAGCCCGCCCGCCATGTCCCCGTAAAGCGTGCAGTAGCCGACCGCGAGCTCCGACTTGTTTCCGGTGCTGAGCACGAGCGACCTGAACTTGTTCGAGAGCGCCATAAGGATGTTGCCGCGGATTCGCGCCTGAATGTTCTCTTCCGTGGCGTCGCGCGGCCGGTCCTCGAAGGCGGGATCGAGCGTGACGAGGTAGTCCTCGAAGATGGACCGGATGGGAATAGCGCGGAAGTCGATCCCCAGGTTGCGGGCCAGTGTTTCCGCGTCGCGGAAGCTGGCCGATGAGGAATATGGCCCGGGCATGCTGACCCCGAGAACATTTTCGGGACCCAGAGCGTCGGCAGCGAGCGTGACCACAAGCGAAGAATCGATGCCGCCGCTCAAGCCGACGATCACTTTCGCAAACCCGCACTTCGAAACGTAGTCGCGCAGGCCCAGCAGCAACGCCTGGTAAATCGCCTCAACGTCGGAGGCAGGTCCGGGACGAACTTCTACTTCTCCTTTCGGGCCGAGGCCGTCTGCCGCGTCGAAAATCACGAGGTCCTCTTCGAACGATTTGGCGCGCGCGCACAGCTCGCCTCGCGCGTTGAACGCCATGCTGGAGCCGTCGAACACCAACTGGTCGTTTCCGCCCACCTGGTTGACGTAGACGACGGGGACCTGGCGCTCGATGGCGATGGCTTTGAGCATATCGTGACGCAACCGGATTTTTCCGCTCGTAAAAGGCGAGGACGCGATATTCAGCAGCAGCTTCGCGCCGGCGCGAACGGCTTCCTCCACCGGGTCGCGCGTGTAGAGCTGCTTCTTCCAGAAGTTCTTGTCGTTCCAGGCATCCTCGCAAATCGTCACCCCGAGTTGCCACCCTTCGATTGCGTACAGACCCGCCGAATTCCCCGGCTCGAAGTAGCGCGATTCGTCGAACACGTCGTAAAAGGCGAGCAGGATCTTGCTGTAATCGAGCACGCGCTTTCCCCGGTAGAGAAGCGCCGCGGCATCCGAAGCCTGCTTTCCCTGCTCCGCCCCTGACCGGCGCACGTAGCCGACCAGGGCTCGGATGTCGGGAAGGAGCTGCGCGAGGCGGTCCAGCTCCGCCTCCGAGCGGGCGATGAAGCTTGGTTTCTCGACCAGGTCCCTCGGAGGGTAACCGCAAAGCGCGAGCTCAGGAAAGACCACGAGGTCCGCGCCGCGCTCGCGCGCGCAGCGCGCGAACTTAACGATTCTCTCCACGTTGCCATTGAAATCGCCGACCGTCGTGTTGGTTTGAGCGAGAGCAATTTTCATAAAGAAAGCCATAGCAGTCAGCTATCAGCAATCAGCTAGCGCGAGAGCACGAGCTGCCTGACGTTGCTGAAAGCTGACGGCTGATAGCTAGCTGACAGCTTCTCTGCAACTGACTACTGACGACTTCACGTACGATTATATCCGAGCCTTCATCTCAGGCACTCAGCAAAACTTGGCGGGAAACCATTTGATGACGGGCGAGGAAAGCGCGGGCGCGCGACTTCCCTGCCCCAGCAAGCTCAGGCCAGAAAAGCTCAAGGAGAACTGGGGGTTTGGGGTTCTGCAGAAACCGAGTAAGTGGCCGCGCGCGTGAGGGAAATCGTCACTCTCTCCGTCGTCAAGCCAGCGTCTCACGATCGCTGTGGCGGACGCTCGCGACAACTCCCGATCGCCTGTGCGGACGGCGGGCTGACAACGGACCTGGGGGTCTTTAGGCGTTCATACGCTGAAGGAGCTGCCGCAACCGCACGTGGTTTTCACGTTGGGGTTTTCGAACTTGAACCCTGAGCCTTCCAGGGTCTCAATGTAATCGATCCTGGTGCCCTTCAGGTACATCAAAGACGCCTGATCGACAAAGACTTTAAGCCCGTCAAAGTCGAACACCTTGTCGATGCCGTTGGACTCGTTCTCAAAGTTCATCTGGTAAGAGAACCCCGAGCAGCCCCCGCCGACCACTGAAACTCTGAGTCCCTTTGGCTGCGGCTCTTGCTGTGAAAGAATTTCCTTCACCTTGGATACGGCCGTTTGCGTTAACTCCATCGCCGGCATAATGCGCTCCTTGTCGAGACAGCGGCACCCAGGACTACCAACCGCCCTGAGCCAACTCGCAATATTAGAATATCACAGCAGGGGCTCGAAAATCAAGGGCCTCCACGATCAACCCAACCCAGCCGGGACCGGCTAAAAGGGTCGAAATCGCCGCGGACGTGACGCTAGGAAGAATTGACCGGGCGGCAGGTAAGATTTGCGCAGCCGCCGGACACGCTATCGAGCGAAGTTGCGTGTTATCACTGAATTGGTGAGCTAACGGTTTGGACCCTCAACTGCAGTCTGGGAAACGTTGCTTTGCTTCCGGGGGTAGGGCGCTATCCTCATCCTCGGGGATTTCGGCCTCGGAAGTGGCAACAACCGCGGAACCCCCCTTCCCGCGGAAACCGGCGGATGCCTGGGGCTCGAGACCGTCGCACTTCCCTTTCGAGGTAAGGCACGGCGGCCCCAGTGCTCCTCCGGCGACCCCCTAAAGCTTGCCAAGCTCCGACTCGAAGTATCGTTGCCCCAGTTGCCATCGCTTCACCCCGGCGCGCGTTCCCGACCCAGACCCGGTTTGGTGGGTAGTGGGTCATTAACCCACTACCGTTTGGTGCGTTTGGTGGGAGACTGCTGACGCGGACCGCAAGGTGATGTATGATGACTTTTTGCATGATGTCGAAACGAGCGAACCTCCGCAGTCTGGCGTTTGGCCTCTTTGTCGCCATATTGGGCGCTCTTCTCTTTCCCGTGAAGATTCGCGGCCAGGGGATCGCTCGCAACGCCCTTTCGAGCTTTCCTGCGGACACTCACCAGCTCGTGTACACGAACCTCGATCAGCTCCGAAACTCGTCGCAGTATCCCAAGATTCGCCAGCGGCTCTTTGGCGGCCAACTCGGCAGCTTTGCCGACTTCCTCCGCTCGGCGGGCGCCGATCCCGAAAAAGACGTTGACGAAGTCGTGCTCGGCTGGCGCGGGGCCGCAGCAGGCAATACGGAATTCTTTGGCCTGGCGAACGGCCATTTCGAGCCCGACCGGGTGCGCAACTTCTTCACGCAGCGGCGACTGTCCAGCAGGGATTACGGAGGTTTCCGGCTGTACGCCTGCGGTTCCGGGGCCGGTTCAAGAGAAGGCGGCGGAAGCCTTTACTTTACTTTTCTTAGCAGTTCGTCCGCGGCGTTTGGCGCCTTGAGTGACTTGAAAGCTCTGCTCGACGCGCGCTCGGGCGCGAGCCCCGCTCTGGACTCGAACTCGTCGTTCCTGAACTGGGAAGCCGAACTCGAGGGGTCGGCGCCGCAGTGGGGCGTCGCCACCGGGAGATCGGCCGCGAGCGAGGCGGCCCGGTGGCTGGCGGGAGGCATCAAGCCGCCGGTTGATCTGGGCGCGCTCATGAGCCCGGTCGAAGCCGCGCTCTACAGCATCGACTTGACCGACCAGCTTTCCACGCATGTCTCGGTGGTTTGCGACCGCGCCGAGACCGCAGCAGCCCTCGCCCAAATCCTCACCCTGTGGCGGAACTCTCCCGCCGCGACCGCCAACTCATCGGCCAGTCTCTCGGCGTTCCTTCGGGGAATGGACATCGGCGCCAGCGGCTCCCGCGTGGAGTTGAGCGGCTCTGGGCCCGTTGACCTGCTTGGCGAACTGGGCCGCTAAGAGCAGTCGAAGGTCGAAAGTCTAAAGTTGAAAGCTCAAGACCCGGCTTCTCGCTTCCAGCCTTTCGACTTTGAACTTTCGACTTTTGGCTTTCGCCTTAATAATGCACAACGAATTCACGGCCGTTGTTGAGCGAGACGGCGAGTGGTTCATCGCTTACTGTCCCGAGGTTCCCGGCGCGAATGGACAGGGCGCACTCGCGAAGAGTGCCGCGAAAGCCTTCGGCAAGCGATTTCCCTTATCCTGGAGGACAGCGCGCTCGGGTAGCAGCGCGCACGAAGCTGTCGGCGTCAGGCCGTCTCTATAGAATAGGGGGCAGATGAAGCGCCGTTCCTTTTTGCAAACGGCCGGGCTTGCGGGCGCCGCCGCCTTCAGCCGAGAATCGCGCGCCACCGCATCGCCGCCGCCTGCCATGCCACCCTCGATGAAAATCACCCGCGTGCGCTTCTATCACAATCCCAAGTCGCCTCTTCACTTCAATCAAAGCTTCCACATTGTGACGGTCGAGACCGACCAGGGCATTACGGGCATCGGCGAGGGCGGGTCGAAGGACACCATCGAACAGTGCGCGGCGATGATCATTGGCGAGGACCCGTCGCGCATCGACCACCTGTGGCAGATGATGTACCGAGGCTATTTCTATCCCGCCGGACGCGAGAAGCTGGACGCGCTGGGCGCGATCGACCTCGCCCTATGGGACATCAAGGGGAAGGCGCTCGGCGTTCCGGTGTACGAGCTGCTCGGCGGCCTGGCTCGGGACCACGTGGAATGCTATTCGACCTCGTTCCCCTCGCACGGGAGTCTCAAGGAGACGGCTCGCGCCTGCATCGAGGCCGGTTTCCGCGCCTTCCGGCACGCGACCGCCGATCCACCGCCCGGCGCGCCCTTCAACTCGCGCGAGATAGTGCGCAAGACTTACGAGGACTGCGTGGAGATTCGCGAGGGTGTAGGCAAGGACGGGGACTGGGCGCTCGATTACCACACGCGCCTCGACCTGCCGGACGCCATCCGGCTGAGCACGCTGATCGAGCCGCTCGAGCCCTACTTCGCCGAGGATCTGATTCGCTCAGAGAACCCCGACGCCTATCGCGAGCTGCGCGCTCACGTGAAAGTGCCCATCGCCGTGGGCGAGCAGTTCGGCTCGAAGTGGGACGTGAACAGGCTCATCGAAGAGCAGCTCATCGACTACGCCCGCGTCACGCTGCCGAACGTCGGCGGCATCACCGAATACATGAAGATCCAAGCCCTGTGCGAGGTGCACTACGTGGGATTGATCCCTCACTTCACCGGTCCGGTCTCGGAAGCGGCGCTGGTGCATGCCTGCGGCGTGTTTTCCGGTCCGGTCCTTATGGAGATGCTCGGCCGGGGCCCGGGCGAAATTCCGCACCTGCCGGAGCTCTACGACTTTCGCGACGGCAAAATGTGGCCGAACCGGCGAACGGGACTGGGAGTGACGCTCGATACCCAACCGTTGCGGTTGGTGGCGGAGATCACCCAGCGCTCCCGACCGGTCCCGATGCTGGCGCGTCCCGACGGCTCGATTACCAACTGGTAGCCAGGAAGGGCGGGTTTTAACCCCGCCGCACGGCAGGACAGAGAGAGCAAGACAGATATTCTTCTACTCCCTTTAGGGCGGACGCGCCCTTCCGCCGTCGAACGAATTCTTCGCCTCGCCCATAACCATGCCGACGATGAATGTCCTGCTCAGTGACAACGAAGTCCGCGCGCTGGGCGCGCTGGTCGAGAAAGAGATCACCACGCCGGACTATTACCCGCTCTCACTCAACGCCCTGACCAACGCCTGCAATCAAAGGTCGAATCGCGATCCCGTCATGTCGCTGACCGAATCTGACGTAACGGAGGCGCTGGAGGGTTTGCGCGACAAGCGGCTGGCGCGGGAGGTCTCGAGCTTTGACAGCCGGGTGCCCAAGTACGCGCATCAACTGGCCGACGCGTTCAACTTCGACCGCCGCGAGACCGCCGTGCTCTGCGTCCTGCTGCTGCGCGGACCCCAGACCCCCGGGGAGCTGCGCGGACGCACGGAACGCATGTACGCTTTCGACGATCTGCCGGCCGTTGAAGCCGCGCTGCACCACCTGGCTGAGCGCCAGCCGCCGCTGGTGCGCCAGTTGCCACGGCGGCCGGGCACCAAAGAGTCGCGCTGGGCGCATTTGCTGGCGGGTGAAGTCGAAGCCTGGGAGCCTCCGCCGTCTGTACCCGACGCGCCCGCCGAAGACGAGCGAGTCAGGCGTCTCGAAGCCGAAGTGGAAGAACTGAGGAAGGAAGTCGCAGGCCTCAAGCAGCAGCTCAACGAGTTTCGCAAGCAGTTCGAGTAGTGCACAGCGCGCCGTAGCGGCGGTCTGCGACCGCCGTTTTCGGCGCTCATAGAGCGCCGCTACAGAAGCCAAAATAACCCGGTAGCGAGTGATTTGCTACTTGACGCTGGGATACCGTTCGAGTTGCTCGACCAGCGACCGGTCGCCCAAGCGCTCCGCCTCGCGGGCGTGTTTCCAAGCCTCATCGTAACGGCGCTCGACGGCGTAGATGTGGCCGAGGCTCACGTGCGGGGCGGCGTAGGCTGGGTCGAGCTCGATCGCCCTGAGGAACAATGCGACGGCGGCATCAGTCTCTCCGCGAAAGTGGCTTAGAGTCCCCAAGGCGAAATGTGCGCGAGGATTTTCCGGGTCGCGTTCCAGGAAGGCGCGCTGTTCGGCCACGGCGGCTTCGATGTCGCTCTCAAGAGCGGGTTGGATGACCTCTCTTCGCCACACGAACAGCCTCAAGACCTTGTAGTCTGTGAAATCTGCGCAATCTGTGGATCATTCAGACCGGCTTGAACGCCTGAAGCGCGCAGTCCACATCGTCGGGCGCCAGCGTCTCGCCGTTGTTCAGGCGGTCGAGAATCCCGTTAATGACTTCCTTCGCCTGTTCCTTCCGATAGTTCTTGATGAAGCCGTCGTAGAAGTGCTCGCCCGCCAAGGCGCGGCTGATTTCGTGTTCCTTGTTGTGGTCCTGAAGCTCGGTGAAGTAGACCACCTTGTACCGGCCCTGATAGGTGGTCTCCTTGTAAATCTCGAACATGATTTTGTCGGACTCAAAGGACATTCTACGAGCCTCTCCGCCGCCAAGAAGCGCCACTTATACATAACAAACAACAACTGCGGCGTCAATCGACAGGCCGTCGGCGAGTTATCCGGCCCGAAGGACGCCCCCCTGGTGAGAACAAACACACGTCCCACCTTGCCGCGAGTCTTTCACATTGATCAGGCCTGAGCGCTCTGGCTAACGCCGGAGTCTTTGCGCGCGACAACCGCGAAATACTGGGAGGTAGAGCTTTTTGAGAGGATGTTCAATTGGAGCTTGGCTTTCTCGAAGCCCAGGACCGAGGTGACTCGCACGGGCTTTCCTTCAGGCTGTACTTTGAAAATATCATAAATGCGCCGGTCTTCCATTCCCGCTCCCTCCGCTCTCTGAGCCTTGTAAGTGCAACTCCAATATATATTTATACAAAAGTACTGACATGGGTCAAGCCGGGGAAACACCTGATACCCGCGTACAGAAACTTCCTTAGCCCGGAAGGAGTTCACACGTTTGTTAAGTAATGGACCGGTTCACCGAAGGCGCGAAAGTCCGATGTAGAGACGGCCCGTTGGGCCGTCTCCGGCAACAGGGACGTGAAGGTGAAAGGGGAGCAATTTTTCAGAGCGAGATTGCTCGCTTAGAGACAGGAGGTTCGACACCTGCGTATGGGCTCTCGTCTGAATGCGCCCTCGAGCGGGGTAGGCTATTCTTCTTTCCGGATGGCGTTGATGCCGACCGGCGTTTCCACTTCGCAGGGGGCGGGCGGCGGACCGGGCGGGGCATCGAGCTCGGCCCGCAGGGTGGCCTCGAGATCCTCCAGCCTGGCGTCGATCTCCCTTTCCTTCTGCTTCCGGGCCACCAGGTCCTCGCGGTAGCGCTTCAGGAAATAGCCGATGGTCTCGACGCGAATCTTGATCGAGCCGGTGGGTTTGTTCTCATCGATGTCCTTAAACGAAAAGTAGGGTGTGCCGGACTTGGTCACGATCTCCTCGACCACGGTGTAGATTGGGGCATCGTGGCCGCACTTGAAGCTGGAGAGCTCGAGGGCCACGAGATTCGGGTGCCGCGCCGTGAACTTCGCGGCCCACACTTTCTGCGACGTGTTCTCGCTGTAGCTGTTCTTCCAGGCGTCGCGAATGTCCATGGGGTGCTCGATCAAGCCGGCCTTGATGTCCTCCTCGAACAGCGGAAGGAGGATATCGTCGTCGACGGGCAGCGACTGAAGCGTCAGGACCGGATAGCCGATCTTCTGGAATTCCTCCAGGATCTCGTGGTTGATGCCGGGGTCGTTGTGGTACGGCCGGCCCAGCATGACGATGCCGATCCAGGACTTCCCTGCCCTGGTCCCGCAGGATTTCGTTCATGAAGCGGTCCTGGGCTTTGAGGCCCTCATTCACGGCGCGAACGTTCTCCTCCCAGGAAAGCCCGAGGATATCGGCGAACTGATCATACATCTGCTTGGTCAGCAGCGCGGGCCTGGCGGGGTTTACGAAAGTATCGAGAAAGAGGATATTGTTCTCCCTGAAGATGTCCCATTCCTTGATAAAAGCCGCCTTGACGGCCTCCGGCGTGCTGACGACGGTCGGGCAGGCGCGGTGGTCCTGCACGAACTTAAGGTCGCTCGGCAGGTCGTCGATCATGGGACAGAAGATGATGTCGAGCGGCTTTTTTTTGTGGTGTACATAGAGCAGATTGTGTACGTGCGGGATGCCTACTTTGGAGGGAAAGCAGGGGTCGATGGCGCCGCGCTTTGCGCCTTCCTTGTAAAGCGTCTCGCTGGTGTAGTCGGAGTAGACCAGGTTTTCCGCCGGGATGCCCAGCGACTCGAAGTAGGCGCTGAAGATGGGCCCAATCGAGTACACGTTCAGGATGCGCGGGATGCCGATGCGCAGCTCCTTGCGCCGCTGCATCAGCTCGACGCGCTTCTTCTGCTTGGCGGTAAACGCGCGCTTGGGCAGGGGGTCCGCGACGGCCGGCGGATTGTAAGACTTAAAGGCCGCCTTGGCCCCGACCTCGGCCAGGTTCGGGTTTTCCTTCTTCATAGCGTCGAGACCCTTCTTGATCTCGCGCATGTCGCTCACATCCTCGACCAGGCCCTTCTCGCAACTGTTGCCGACGATGAGCCGCTTGATGCCTTTCGAAATCGGCACCTTTGATTTCTTCCAGGACTCGTCGGCGCCCGCGATCTGGACGTCGATGAAGGTGCGCATGCACTTGTTCTTGCAGAAGTAGCAGCGCGTGTCCTCGCTGCGATGCGTGACGTAGGCGATGGCCGCCACCGCGTCAAAGCCGATGAAGCTCGTCCGGTGGCCGCGGTTGTAAAGCCGCCGGGCTTCGATGGCCGCGCCAATCGCCCCGGACTCGCCGCAATGCTCGTGGACGATGACGTTGGGCTTCAGACCCTTGTCCTTGAAGCGCGATTCGACGAAGTCCACCTGGGCTTTCACCGCCGCCAGGTTGTGTTGCGTCCCCCCCTGGAGGATGAACGTGCTCCCGAGGGAGGCCAGGTTGGGAATCTGCGACACGTAGAGCCAGATGTTCTTGGGCAGGACGTTCGCAAGACCCGCCATGATCTCTTCCGGCTTCCAGCCCTGGCGCTGGAAATCGACGATGTCTGACTGCATGAAGACGGCGCAGCCGTAGCCGAACATGGGCATGGCCTTGGCGCTGAAAGCGAGGTCGGCATACTCCTTGACATCGAAGCCGAAGCCCACGCAGGTGGATTGCAGGAAGTAGCCGTTGCCGGCCGAGCACTGCGTGTTGAGCTTGAAGTCCTTCACGCGCCCGTCCTGCAGGATGATGAGCTTGATGTCCTGGCCGCCCACGTCGCAGATGACGTCGGCTTTGGGGTAGAAGTGCAGCGCGGCCTCGGTGTGCGCTACGGTCTCGACCAGGGCCACGTCCGCGTTCAGAACGTCCTTCAGGATGTCCTTGGCGTAGCCCGTGCTCCCGACGCCCAAGAGCTCCACCGTCGCCCCCTGGTCTTCAACCTGCTTCCGGAGGTTCGAGAACATCTCCATGGTGTCCTCGAGGGGATTGCCCTTCGAGAGCTGATAGCACTTCACCATGACCTCGCCCTCTTCGCTCAGGAGGACAGCCTTGGTGGACGTGGAGCCGCCGTCGATGCCCATGAAGGCCTTGACGTGCTCGCCGGGCTGGAACTGCCGGGGGACGAATTTCTTAGGCTGGTAGCGCCCCTTGAAGTCCCCCAACTCGTCCTCAGTCTTGTAGAGCGCCGTGCCGCCCCGCTTTTTTTTCTCTTCCAGGCGGCCCACGTTGATGTACCACTCGAGCTTCTCGTAGCCCTTGTAGATGCCGATCTCCGCGTCTTCATCGATCCCGTAGCGGACGCAGCCGAGGGCGGCAAAATACTGGGCATTATCGGGTACTTTGATGAGGTCCTTCGGATCGACGCCCTCGGGCAGCGGGTAATTGCGCTCCTCCCACACTTTCGGGATGTTGTGCTTCCAGCAATCGCGCATGCCTGCGATGTAGGTGTTCGGCCCGCCCAGGAGCAGGACCACGGGGCGCAGCGTATTCCCGCGCGTTAGGACCGCCAGGTTCTGCTGAATGATGGCTTCGAACAGCGACGCCATGAGCTCGTTGCAGGGTACCCCGCTTTTCTGCAAGCCGTTAATATCGGTCTCGGCGAACACGCCGCACTTCCCTGCCACCGGGTGCAGCTTCAGCCCGAAGTAACCCATCTTCGAGAGGTCTTCCGCCGGGATGCGCAGCTTAGCGTTGATCTTGTCAATGACAGCGCCAGTTCCTCCGGCGCACTTGTCGTTCATGGAAGGGATCTTCTTCTTGCGGCCTGTTTCCGGGTCCTCTTTGAAGATGATGATCTTGGCGTCTTGACCGCCCAGCTCGACCACGGAACCGCAGTCCGGATACAGGTGCTCGACCGCCAGCGAGACCGCATTCACTTCCTGGACGAACTTGGCGCCGACGTGCGAGGCGATGCCGCCGCCGCCCGAGCCGGTGACGAAGACGCGAGTCTCACCGGCCTTGATGCCCGTGTCAGCCTCCATGCGCTTCAGGAATTCCAGGCACTTTTCGGGCTGCTTGGTGTCGTGGCGTTGGTAGTCGCTCCAGAGGATGTTCTGGGTGGTCAGGTCGACCACCACCGACTTCACCGTGGTCGAGCCGACATCCAGGCCAACCATCAAGTCCTTAGGGCCGAGTATGTTCATAGTCTCCTACCGGATTGAAGATTTGCGACTGAAGTTCGGTGGTCGAAAGCGCGACCTCGGGGTGGCGCATACATCGCGTGGTGTGCGATGTATGCGCTATGCGATCCCGAGCCCCGCAAACATGACCAAAAGCGTCATGTGTGCGCCACCCGCTTGGTTCGTTCATGCGCCGGCCGAGCCCGGCTTCGCTGCTCCGCCCTTCTTCGCCATCTCGGCGAAAGCGGCCTTGGCGCGTTTTTCCAGCTCTTCCGGCACCACATCCTCTATGTGCGTACACAGCGACCACTTGTGACCGAAGGGGTCCGCCACAACGCCATAGCGGTCGCCCCAGAACTGGTCCTTCAAAGGCATGACTACCGTAGCCCCCGCCGAGACCGCTTGGTTAAACAGTCGATCGACGTCTTCAGTGTAAATATTGATTGTGACGGGGCTGCCACCCAGCGACTGCGGCGAGCGAGCCCCCATCTCCGGGAATTCATCATTCAGCATGAGGGCCGAATCGCCGAACTTCAGGCGCGCATGCATCACTTTCCCATCAGGAGTGAGGTGCGTTTCCGCTTGCTGGGCCCCAAACGCGCGCTTGTAGAAATCGATCGCGCGTTTCGCGTCGCGCACGATCAAGTGAGGAGTGAGGGTATGAAAACCTTCCGGAATCGGCTTCACTTTTCCTGGCATTTTGACCTCCCGTTTGACATTAGAAATAGGAAACTTGAAACTCGAAAGTCGAAACTCGCATCATTGGCTGAATTCCCCGAGGTTCGAGTTTCAAACCTCCAGGACACATTAGAGTGAGTAGCCCATCAGGACGCTGGCCTAACCTGTTGGCTCTCTCCTTGCACAACGAGGCACTTTTCGCGTACCTGAAGCCATGACAGCGGAACAAAAGGCCCAGGTTGATGAACTTGTCTGGGTCGATCCCGAGCGGATGAGCGGCGAACCCTGTTTCAAAGGAACTCGCGTTCCTGTCCAGGTCCTCATTGACCATATCGAAGGCAACTCGACCCTGGGCGATTTCCTGAGGGACTTCCCCTCGGTGAGCCGAGAACAGCCGTCCGGTTCATTGAACTTGCCAAAGACGCTCTGCTAGCGTGCGTATCCTCTTAGACGAATGTATCAACGCCGGAGTTAAAGCGGCTTTCCTGCGCTACTCGGTGATTTCTTGATTCACTGCCACCATAGCGCGGCGCCCGGCATTCATACGCTCCGCCGCGTGCAGCACGAAGTTTGCGGCCGTCCCCACCACGCCTTTCTGGTGGCCGAACTTGTACATGGGGCGCTGCATCTCGGGATGGTCGCTCGCGAACTCGCTGACCTCTTCCAAAGTCACGCCCGTTTTTTCCAGCGCCGATTTCATTTCGTTCTTGGCCCGGACCTTGGCCTCGCCGAGGGCCATCTGGACGCGGCTGTGGGCGTTCACATCTCCTTCGCCGGAGGTTTCGACGGGCAGGAAGATCATGTCCTTGTACTGGGAAACGACCGCTGATTGGGCGCCGTCAGACTGCGTGGA
>QHZK01000312.1 GCA_003224635.1 Acidobacteriota bacterium
AGTTATTTTCGCAAGCTGCAACTCCTTTCCGCCGCCGCCTACAGCTTCGGCCACGGCACCAACGACGCGCAGAAGACTATGGGTATAGTATCCGGTACGCTCTTTACGGCCGGCCTTCTGAAGCAGTTCTACATCCCGTTCTGGGTGGTCCTGATGGCGCACGCCGCCATGGGACTGGGAACGCTAGCGGGAGGCTGGCGGATCGTCAAGACCATGGGGATGAGGATCACCAAACTCAAGCCGGCGGGCGGGTTCTGCGCCGAGGCCGCCGCCGCCACCAGCCTCCTCGGCACCGCCCTGGCTGGCATTCCGGTTTCTACCACTCACACCATCGCCGGAGGGATCATGGGAGTCGGCAGCATCCAACGCTTCAGCGCCGTGCGCTGGGGCGTCGCCAAGAACATCATTTGGGCGTGGGTCCTGACGATCCCGGTCTCGGGCACCGTCGCCGCAGGTGTGTTTCGAGTCCTCCAACGGATATTCCCCGCCGCGTGACGAAGCGCGAGGCGCTTTGGAGTGCTGCGGCTTGCCGCCGCTTTGAGTTGCCGCGGGCGGGCGGCGGCGGAAGGCTTCGCTCCGCCGAAGAGACCGAAAGCCCTTTCCCATCGGCGGAGGCAAGCCTCCGCCCCGAGGAAAGCCGGAGCAATCTCCCGCACTCCAAGGTGACTACCCTCGCTGGCGTGGTCCGACCCAGAACACGCGGTTACCATCTCGGAGGCACGAGGGCAGGAACAATCCACTCGCTCATGGGATGCGCGCGGCCGCAATCCAGGCATTTCGTCACCGCAAACCGGGCCGCGCAGTGCGGACAGACGGCCTGCGTTTGGAACGCGTCGAATGGCTTCCGGCACTGGCTGCACGTCCAAAAGCTTCCCACAGTCGGCGCTGCTTTGCACGACGGGCAGGCGAACCCGTCGTGACGCGGCAACTTTGCCATGCGGGACAACGCCTGCGCTTGCCGCAGTCCTCCCCAGCAATTCATCAGGATGAACAGGCAGAGAGCGCCAAACCAGGCGGATCGCAACCGCACGGCGAGGACGATCAACCCCGCCACGCCGGCAAAACCGACGGTCACGACCGCCGTCAAGCTCCGGGCGCGTCCCACCACAAACCAGAGGAGGGAGCGAAGAATCTGACCGCCATCCAGGGGATAGATCGGCAGCAGATTAAAAATTAGCAGGACCTTGTTGATAAACCCGACCGCTCCAAGCAATGCGTGGGCGTTGGGCATCGCCTCCGCCCAACCCAACGATCGGTCCCCTATCCCAATCACGTACAGGATCGGAACGAGCGCCACGTTCACCAGCGGACCCGCCGCGATGCTCCAGAGTGTGGCGCCGGGCCGTGGCGGTGGATTCACGTACGCCACCCCGCCGAGAGGCCAGAGCACGATCCGATTCGCGGTCCCTCCTACCTGCCGGCAGGCCAGCGCATGGCCAAACTCGTGAAGCGTCACGATGAGAAACAGGGCCAAATATTCCAGCACGTTCCAGGTGCGAGAGGAATAGCTTTTCGTCCCGCCGCTGATTTCAAACGCCGCAGCCAGAAACCAGGACCAATGCAAAAACAAGTCAATCCCGCCGACACGGAACAGCCGCAATGAACCTGGGCGAATGCTCGTCATGCGCGAGAACTATAACATAAATAGACGTAGCGTCGGAGTGGTGGTTGATCGATCGAGGTTAACAACTTTCGAAACTCTGGAGTGGAAACGGCAATCCTCTCCGAGGCATACTCCCGCTCACCAGAAATGGCCGTTACGTGTCCGATTCCCCATGATCGCATCAGCCATACTCCCAGTGTTCCTCGAGAGAAAACTTGTATATTTTCCGCCAGACAGTCAATATTTCTTGACCGTTGGTCATGAGTGAAGCGATCTGCGGTTTGATCTTGATTACTGTCCACAATCGTCATGAAGAGGATGCAATTGCATGAGAATCCCGTGCATTAGTCTGATATTTCTGCTGTGCGCCACAATCGGGCATTCGGAGCAGCCGAACGCAAGGTCTGCCATGCCACCGGGCCTCGTCGCCCAGCCGTGGACAGTCCCGCTCTGGGAGAAGGGCGCGCCCGGGGCCTTGGGCAACGCGGATCGGGACCAGCCGACCATCACGATCTACGCCCCGGTGGATGCTGGCGAAACAGGTACGGCCGTGATCGTCGCGCCCGGCGGCGGGTATACGGTTCTGGCGACCAACCACGAGGGACGGCAGGTTGCAAACTGGTTCAATGCTCTGGGGATTACAGCGTTCGTGCTGAAATACCGGCTCGGTCCGCGATATCATCATCCGATCGAGCTCGGTGACGCGCAACGCGCGATCCGTTTGGTAAGGGCGGGAGCCAAAGAGTTCGGAGTGCGACCCGATCGAGTGGGCATCATGGGGTTTTCAGCGGGCGGACACCTGGCCTCAACCGCCGCAACTCATTTTGATCCGGGCAATCCGGGAGCCGCTGATCCGATCGATCGCGCAAGCTCTCGGCCGGATTTCCTGATCCTGGCATACCCTGTCATTTCGTTCACTGCGCCGTACGTGCACCGAGGATCCCAGACCGCCCTGCTGGGTGAAAATCCGGATCCCAAGCTGCTCGCCGAGCTTTCGAACGAGCTTCGCGTCACGCCACAGACTCCTCCGGCATTTCTGTTCAGCACCAGCGCCGACACTGCGGTGCCGCCCGAAAACAGCGTCGCCTTCTATCTGGCGCTGCACCAAGCAGGTGTCCCGGCCGAGCTGCATGTTTTCGAAAAAGGACCCCACGGGGTTGGCCTGGATTTAGCCGACCCGGCCCTGGGTGAATGGCCGGCCCTGCTGGCGAACTGGTTGCGCGGCAGAGGGCTGTTGGCGAAATGAGCGTTGGCTTGGGATCTGAAACTCAAATCAAGGGCGGCTCCCTTGGCGCGGCCATGCCCGCGCGCGGCGCAAGTTTACGCTGGATCGAGAGTCGCTTCTCGTTAGGTCAGGAATCAGGTTAATGTGTCCCCGCCGTTTCCAGGGTTCAACGATATACGAACACTTCAGGGCGCCCCTCAAGAATCAAACCCCGGACCGAAACTGTCAATGCGGCGGAACTCAAATTGTCATAGAGACCGACTCGAAACCATCGGGGTGCGCCTTCGTCGACCCCGCCCCGGGTCTTACTGCGGAACGGTTCGTCGCAGTCGTCGCATCGCAGGCATCGCAGCATCGCAGCATCGCAGCGCTACCCTTGAAAATGACCCCAAGACCGTGTATGATGTGAGCCGATCAAGTCGAAACCCCAGGGTTTCGGATTTGGCAGGAACGCCGCGCCCGCCGTTCCCGGCAAACAATTGGCAATTCAAAGGAGGAATTACTATGCCTACGTCTAAGGAATTTGCTATTCGTTTGGACGATCGGCCCGGAACTCTCGGGAAAGTCTGCCGAACACTGGCTGATCGCGGTGTGAATATTCTGGCGTTCCAAGCTTCCCCCGCCGAGGGGAAAAGCCTGGTTCGCATGGTGGTGGACAACCCGACGACGGCCAAGACGGTGTTCGACAGCGAGCACCTTTCCCCTACAGAGGTGGAAGTTGCTCAAGTCAAACTTCCGCACCGGCCGGGCGAGTTAGCGCGAGCAGCCATACGGCTCGGCGAGGCCAACATCAACATCAATTATTGTTACTGCGGAATCGAGCCGGGCACGAATGCATCCTTGCTGATTTTTGGCGTCGCGGAAGCCGGTAAGGCGGCGTCGATTCTGGAGCAGGCCGGCGCCAAGGCTAAGAGCACCTAGAACCTGTACGCGCCCCGGGCCACCTTTGGGTGGGCATGGGTGGCCCCCACCCTTTCCGTTTCACATCCCCCTACCTTGAGTCGTCGCAGCTTGCGCCTGCATTGATCGATTCGCCAATCTGGGTGTGGTCTGCGTGCGCACCGTCCTGCATGACTCGGCCATCAAGGCTTTCACAGAAGCGAGGAAGCCTGCCCCCTGACCAAGACACAGACGGTCGGACTTGACCTGGACCTTGGCTTGGCCTTCTACCGCAAACAGGGCTTTGGCAAAACCATTCCTGCCCGGGCACGAGTCCCCGGATCCGACCCCGGGCACGCGCAGGCTCGCTATCTGCTCGGCATCTGCTATTTCATGGAGGGCGACTACGCGGTGACGACGTTCGAGCCGCGGGGTCTGGGACTGGAGACTAAGGTGGCGTGGCGCCCGATTGGGAAGGCTCGGTGTAAACTCCCCCCGGGACCCGTTGCGGCGCGCGTAAGAACCACAAGCGCAGCCGGTCCAGGTAAAGGTAGACCACCGGGGTGGTGAAAAGCGTGAGCATCTGGCTGACGATCAGGCCGCCGACGATGGTGATCCCCAGCGGCTGCCGAAACTCCGAGCCTTCGCCCAGGCCGACCGCCAGCGGGAGTCCCCCAAGCAGCGCCGCCATGGTCGTCATCATGATGGGCCGGAAGCGCAGCAGACAAGCCTGGTAGATCGCCTCCTCGGGCGGCTTGCCTTCTTTGCGCTCCGCCTCCAGCGCAAAGTCAATCATCATGATGGCGTTCTTCTTGACGATGCCGATCAGCAGGATGATGCCGATCAGCGCGATCACGCTGAACTCCGTGTGGCAGATCAGGAGGGCCAGGATGGCGCCGACTCCGGCTGAAGGGAGTGTGGAAAGAATCGTGATGGGGTGGATGTAGCTCTCATACAGAACGCCGAGCACAATGTAGACCGCGACCAGGGCGGCGAGGATGAGCAGGGGCTCGTTCGCGAGCGAGGACTGAAAGGCTTGGGCCGTGCCGGCGAAGTTGGCGTGGATCGACGCGGGGATTCCTATCTCGCGCTGCGCCGCCTGGATGACGTTTACCGCTTCGCCCAGTGAAACACCCGGGGCCAGGTTGAACGACAGGGTCACGGCGGGGAATTGCCCCTGGTGACTTGCAGCCAGGGTCGTATTGGTGGGCTCATAGTGCGCGAAGGCGCTCACAGGTACGAGGCTTCCGCTCGAGGAGCGCACGTAGATGTCCTTCAAGGCGTCGGGGTTTTGCTGGTAGCGAGGGTCGACTTCAAACACCACGTGATACTGGTTCAGTTGCGTGTAGATGGTCGAGACCTGGCGCTGGCCGAAGGCGTCATACAGGGCCTCGTCGACCGCTTGGGCGGTGACGCCCAGGCGCGAAGCGGTGTCACGCTCGACGGCCAAGTAGGCTTCGAGGCCGCGGTCCTGCTGGTCCGTCGAGACGTCGCGCAGTTGAGGCAATCGCTGCAGCCTTCGCATCAGCCGCGGCGCCCATTGATTGAGGTCCTTCAGGTTGTCGCCCTGCAAGGTGTACTGGTACTGCGAGCTGGACGGCCTCCCGCCCACCCGGATGTCCTGCACGGCCTGCATGAAAAGCGTCGCCCCGGTGACGCGCGCCGCCTTGCCTCGGATCCGCCCGATCACCTGATCGGCGTTGAGCTTCCGCTCCCTCAGCGGCTTGAGCTGCACGAACATCCGCGCCGTGTTGATCGCCCCGCCGCCCCCCGTAAAGGCCATCACGTTGTCCACCGCAGGATCTTTTGCGCCGTGGCCTCAAAGGAGACGTCCTGGGCGGCCTGGATGGTGCCGATCAGCCGGCCAGTGTCCTGCTGGGGAAAGAACCCCTTGGGAACGGTGACGTAGAGAGAGACGTTGACGCACACAGTGGCGATGGTCAGCGCCAGCGTCAGGCGTTCGTGGCGCAGCACCCAGGAAAGGTAGACTTCGTAGAGATGATGCAGAGAGTCGAACCCGCGCTCGCTTAATCGGTAGAAGAAATTGTGCTGGCCGCCCGTCTCCGCTCCCAGAAACTTGGCGCACATCGTCGGCGTGGTGGTGAGGGACACGACCATGGAAACGCCGACCGCTACGGCGAGCGTCACCGAAAACTCCCGAAACAGCCTCCCCACAATGCCGCCCATCAGCAGAATCGGAATGAAAACCGCGATGAGCGAGGTGCTCATGGAGATCACCGTGAATCCTACTTCGCGCGCTCCGCGCAGCGCAGCCTGCACGGGGTGGACGCCCGCCTCGAGATAACGGGTGATGTTCTCGATCACGACAATGGCGTCATCCACGACGAAGCCGGTGGAGACCGTGAGCGCCATCAGCGACAGGTTGTCCACGCTGTAGCCGAGAAGGTACATCACGCCGAAGGTGCCCAGAAGCGAGACGGGCACGGCGACGCTCGGGATAATCGTTGCCCGCACGTTGCGCAGGAAAGCGAATACCACGAGGATGACCAGAACCACTGAGATCATCAGCGTGATCTCGATGTCCCGGATGGAGGCACGAATCGTCGTGGTGCGGTCCAGGACCACAGCCAGGTGGATGGCCGGAGAGACCGAAGCCTGGAGCAGCGGCATGATCCCGCGCACACGGTCAACGGTTTCGATGATGTTGGCGGAAGGCTGGCGGAAGAGAATGATGAGGACGGCGGGCTTGCCGTTCGAGAGGCCCGCGTTGCGGCGGTCCTCGACCGAGTCCGTCACTTGGGCCACGTCCCCGAGCCGCACCGCAGCTCCATTGACGTAGCTGACGATGAGCGACCGGTAGGGGGCGGCGGTCAATAGCTGGTCGGTAGCATGGAGCTCCCAGGCGGCTGAAGCGTCCGACAGTTGTCCCTTGGGGCGGTCGGCGTTGGCGTTCGAAAGCGCGGCGCGCACCTGGTCGAGGCCGATGCCGAACTTGTTGAGCACGGTCGGATTCGCCTCGACCCGCACCGCGGGCCGAGCGCTGCCCCCTACGTTGACTTGCCCCACGCCTTCCACCTGGGCGAGCTTCTGCGCCAGGATCGAATCCGCCGCGTCGTAGAGGCGGGGAATTTCAACGGTCTCCGAGGTGAGGGCCAGAATCATGATGGGCGCATCGGCCGGGTTCACCTTGCGGTAGATGGGATTGCTCGGCAGGTTGGAAGGCAACTGGCCGCGCGCCGCGTTAATGGCGGCCTGCACGTCGCGCGCCGCGGCGTCAATGCTGCGGTTGAGGTCGAACTGCAGGACGATGCTCGTCGAGCCGAGCTGGCTCGTCGAAGTCATCTCGGTAACGCCGGCGATGCGGCCGAACTGGCGCTCGAGCGGCGTTGCCACGGCTGACGCCATGGTCTCAGGGCTCGCTCCGGGCAGGCCCGCCTGGACCTGGATGGTCGGAAATTCCACCTGGGGCAGGGGCGCTACCGGCAGGAAGCGGAAGGCTAGCACGCCCGCCATCGCCACGGCCAGGGTGAGCAGTGACGTGGTGACGGGCCGCTTGATGAAAGTCGAAGAAATCACCGGCCTACTCCGTCGCCATTTCAGGGTCGATGGGGTTGCCCACGCGCAGTCCCTGAAAGCGCCTGGCGAGGCGGTCAAAAGCGAGATAGACGACGGGAGTGGTATAGAGGGTGAGCAACTGGCTCAGCAGCAGGCCGCCCACGATGGTGATTCCCAGCGGCTTCCGCAGCTCTGATCCCGTCCCTGTCCCGAGCGCCAGCGGCAGACCGCCCAGAAGCGCCGCCATCGTGGTCATCATGATCGGTCTGAACCGCAACAGGCACGCCTGGTAGATCGCCTCCTCGGGCGGCTTGCCTTCTTTGCGCTCCGCCTCCAGCGCGAAGTCAATCATCATGATGGCGTTCTTCTTGACGATGCCGATCAGCAGGATGATGCCGATGAGCGCGATCACGCTGAACTCCGTGTGGCAGATCAGCAGCGCCAGAATGGCCCCGACCCCGGCGGAGGGGAGTGTGGAGAGGATGGTGACGGGATGGATGTAGCTCTCATAAAGTACGCCCAGGACGATGTAGACGGTGACCAGGGCAGCGAGAATCAGCAAGGGCTCGTTCGAGAGCGAGTTCTGGAAGGCCTGAGCTGTGCCCTGGAACTCGGCGTGGATCGAGGCGGGCAGGCCCATGTCTCGCTCGGCCCCTTGAATCGCTTGGACGGCGTCGCCCAGCGAAACGCCCGGGGCCAGATTGAAGGAGAGCGTGACGGCGGGAAACTGTCCCTGGTGGTTCACCGCGAGCGCGGTCGTAGCCGGCTCGAAATGGGTAAAGGCGCTCAGAGGCGCCGGTGGACCGGTGGGCGGTCGAACGTAAATGTCTTTCAAGGCGTCGGGATTCTGCTGGTAGCGGGGGGCCACCTCGAGCACCACATGATACTGGTTGAGCTGGGTAAAAATGGTCGAGACCTGGCGCTGGCCGAAAGCGTCGTACAGGGTGTCATCGATGAGCTGCGGCGTGATGCCCAACCGCGAAGCGGTGTCGCGGTCGATGACCAGCGAGGCTTCCAGGCCTCCGTTCTGCTGGTCGCTGGCGACGTCCCGCAGCTCGGGCAAGGTCCCGAGCTTCGCGACCAGCCGCGGCGTCCAAGCGTTCAGCACGTTCGGGTCTGCGTCCTCGACGCTGTACTGGAACTGCGTCCGGCTCACGCGGTCCTCGACCGTCAGGTCCTGGACCGGCTGCATAAACAGGGTGATTCCTCGGACCTCGGCCAGCTTCGGTTGCAGGCGGCGGATAATCTCGCTGGCGCTGGCGCCGCGCTCATCGTGCGGTTTCAGATTGATCTGAATGCGCCCGCTGTTGACGGTCGTATTCGTCCCGTCGACGCCTATGAACGAAGACAAGCTCTCAACTTCAGGATCCTGCAGGATGACTTTCGCCAAAGCCTGCTGCCGCTCCGCCATAGCGTCAAACGAAATCGTCTGCGGGGATTCCGAGATACCGAGAATCACGCCAGTGTCCTGCACGGGGAAGAAACCCTTGGGCACGACGACGTAGAGCCAAAGGGTTCCGGCCAGCGTGCCGATCGTGACCAGCAGTGTGGCGGTTTGATGGCGCAGCACCCATTGCAGGCTCGATCCGTAGCGGGCAATCACCGAATTGAAGGCCCGCTCCGAGGCGCGATATAACCTCCCCTGCTGCGCCTCGGGCCGGTGGCGCAGGAGCTTCGCGGAGACGACCGCGGACACCAGAATCGTGACCGCCAGGGTGATGGCGAATTCCCGGAACAGCCGGCCCACGATGTCGCCCATGAACAGGAGCGGGATCAGCACGGCCACGAGCGAAACGGTGAGGGAGAGGATTGTGAAGCCGATTTGCTTTGCGCCCTTGAGTGCCGCCTGGAGCGGCGAGTCACCCTCTTCGATATAACGCGAGATGTTCTCGATCATAACAATGGCGTCGTCCACCACGAAGCCGGTCGAGATGGTCAGGGCCATGAGGGAGAGGTTGTTCAGGCTGTAGCCGAGCAGGTACATCACGCCGAAGGTGCCGACGAGCGACAGAGGAACGGCGATGCTCGGGATCACCGTGGCGGAAAGGCTGCGCAGAAACAGGAAGATGACCATCACCACCAGGGCCACGGTGAGCATCAGCGAGAATTGCACGTCTTTGACCGAAGCGCGAATCGTGGTGGTGCGGTCAGTCAGTGTCGCGACCTCGACGGAGGAAGGGAGCGAAGCCCTGAGCTGAGGCAACAGTGCCTCAATGCGGTCGACGACCGCCACGATGTTGGCTCCGGGCTGCCGCTGGATATTCATGATCACCGCCGGCAGGCCGTTCATCCACGCTGCCTGCCGGGCGTTTTCGGCGCCGTCGATTGCCAGGGCCACATCGGAGAGCCGCACTGGCGCGCCGTTGCGGTAGGCGATGATGATAGGGCGGTAATTGTCGCTCGAAAGCAGTTGATCGTTGGCCGCAATCGTATAGGACTGGTGCTGGCCGTCGAAATTCCCTTTGGCCTGGTCCACATTCGCCTGGGCCAGAGCGGTGCGCACGTCCTCGAGACCAAGTCCGTTGGCGGCGAGCGCCGTCGGGTTGGCCTGGACGCGCACGGCAGGTTTCTGACCGCCGCTGATGCTGACCAGCCCGACGCCTGACAGTTGCGAGATCTTCTGCGCCAGCGTGGTATCTGCCAGGTCCTGAACCTTGGAGAGCGGCATCTCCTTCGAGGTCAGGGCCAACGTCAGGATGGGCGCGTCGGCGGGATTGATCTTGCTGTAGATCGGTGGGTTCGGAAGGTCGCGCGGCAGGAAGGTGCCCGCCGCATTGATGGCGGCCTGCACGTCCTGCTCGGCCACGTCGATGTTGAGCGCCAGCTCGAATTGCAGCGTGAGCACCGAGCTCCCGAAGGAGCTGGTGGAGGTCATCTGCTTCAGGCCGGGCACTTGTCCGAACTGGCGCTCGAGCGGCGCGGTCACCGACGAGGTCATCACGTCGGGGCTGGCGCCGGGGTAGAAGGTGACGACCTGGATGGTCGGATAATCCACCTCAGGCAGCGCTGAAACCGGTAGCTGGCGGTAGGCGAACGCGCCGGCAATAAGAAGGCCCGCCATCAGCAGCGACGTGGCGACCGGCCTGAGGATGAAGGGTCTCGAGATGTTCACGCGCCCGGCCTCCGGCCTCCGGTGTCCGTATTCGACGCCCGGACCTCGACCTTGCTGCCATCCTGGAGCTTGTCCATCCCGTCCACGACCACGAGTTCGTTCGGAGCCAAGCCGCGGGCGATCGAAGTGTTGTCGCCCTCGATGATACCGACTGCGACCGGGCGGACCTCGGCAGTTTGGTTGGGTTTAACCACGTAGAGGAAGGTCCCTTGGGGTCCCCGCTGAATCGCGGCGGAAGGCACGATGACCGCGCCGCGCTCAGTGTCGAGCAGCAGCTTGACGTTGACGAACTGGTTCGGGAACAGCGCATTGTTCGCATTGTCAAACACGGCCTTGAGCCGGTACGTGCCGGTCGACGGGTCCATCTGGTTGTCGACCGTCAGCAGGCTGCCGGCGGCCAGGAGGGCTTTGCCGTCGCGGTCGTAGGCCTCGACGCGCAGCCGGTTTCCTGCCCTCAGCTTCTTGAGTACGGGCGGCAGATTGTCCTGCGGCAGGCTGAAAACCACGGCGATGGGTTGGACCTGGGTGATCACCACCAAACCGTTCGGGTCGGCAGCATGGACCATATTCCCCTCGTCAACGAGACGCAGACCGACGCGGCCCCCGATCGGCGCGAGGATGCGGCAGTAGACCAGATTGAGGTTGACGGCGTCAATCTGCGCCTGGTCGGACGCCATGGCGCCCTGGTACTGGCCGACCAGCGCTGCCTGAGTGTCAAGCTGCTGTTTGGGGATGATGCCGTCAGCGTAAAGCGCCTTAGCGCGATCCAGGTTCACCTTGGCGTCGTTCAGTTGGGCCTGGTCCCTGGCGAGTTGTCCTTGCACCTGGGAGAGTTGAACTTCGTAGGGGCGGCGGTCGATTTCGGCGAGCAGGTCCCCGGGGTGGACAAACTGGCCTTCGCGGAACTGAACGTGCACGAGCTGACCATCGACGCGCGACTTCACGGTCACGGTGTTGTAGGCCGTCACGGAGCCGAGGCCCCGCAGGTAAATGGGCACATCGCCTTGGCGCGCCGGCGCGGCCACCACCGGAACGCTCCGAGGACCAGACCGACCAGACCTCGCGGCGCTTCCAGCGGGCGAAGTTTGCTGTCCGCTAGAGCCTTTCTGCAGGCGGTAGACACCGTAACCGAGTGCAGCAATCACCAGCAGCCAGAGCCACCACCGGCTGTTCGACCCTGGCCCCGCCCCGGGCGGTTCGTGCGTTTCGAGTTCCGGCCGTGGTTCGATTGTGCCAGGTGTGATGATTGTGCTCACCTTGCCACCCCTTCCGTCCGGCCAAGCGGTCGTTCAATGTTTAGGCCGAATCAGCGCTAATCTATCCGCGGAGCCCACTCACGAACTTAGACTTTGCGTTCGCCCGCCAGGTTTCACTTAAGTTCCCGCTTTTGGCTTGGATTAGCCGAGCCGTCCTCATCGCCCAGGCTTTCCAGCCATGGCTCGGCTTTCCAAGTCATGACGAGGTCCGGGCTGGCACGGGCGCCGGATGCCTATCATATCCTCACCTTCGGAAAGATTCGAGGGGAGTATCTTTTGTCGATCACTCCCTGGCGTCAATTCGTCTGAGGCGCGAGCGGCGGATTTAGCGGCGACGGCGGCTCGTGACGAGGACGAGCAGCGGGCGTAAACGTCCGCGCTACCCGAATCGCGCCGTAGGAGATTCTGCGTTCCCGTAGGAATTTGCCCCCTATCGTCTAGGCCACCTTCCTGGTCTTGAGGGAGCCCGGCCTTCACCCGCTCGCGTAAATCCAGCCTTCACCCGATTACGCGGGAGCTAGTGCGGATTGTGAAACATGACCTTCCGCTTTAGCGGCAGTCTAGACGGCTTCCCAGCGCCGTCAGGCCGCCGCAGGCCGACAGCAGAGACGCTCCCGGTGAAGCACTCCGCTTTGAGATGGTCCACCGGGCCGTCTCTACCTCGGCGCTCGACGGAACCAACACAACGTATTGATTTTCAACAAGATTGGCGCCTCCATTCGCTTCAATTTTTGTGCCATCCAACCCGATAAAACGACCGTTCGGCGCAAAACGCTTAGACCCCGGTGCCTCTACTCCATTACCATGTCCTGCTACCGGTGCGGTCCCTTACGCTCCGCGTGGACGTCAGGCGAAGTGAACCTGCAAGTGGCGCTGATTATCGCAGCAAGCAGTCCTCGTCTCGATCACGTCCGACCGCTCCTTAACTGAGCGACGGTTTGTAAGTGAGCGACGGCTTGTCACCCTAACCACACAGCGCGGCAGAGCCGCAACCAAAAAGCGCCGCAAAAATTTGTGCAAGGTGCAAACATTTTCCAGGTTAGTAGTACAGAGAGGTTAAACAGAGATGCCAAGAATCAAAGGTCAGCGGCTGATGAAGTATTTCGACCAGGCGTTGGTGTTCACGGCCGGCGTAGCCTTCGATACGGTCCAGTTTTTCAACAAGTACGGCCCCAATCCTCCCTTCACACCCAAGTGGTCGGACAAACCGCTCCTGAAGTCCTGGCAAAAGACCAAGCCTCCGCTGGGATGGCCGCGCCAGACCGACTCGCTGTGCCCCGGGTGCGTCAAGGAAGCGCGCGAAAAAATCCTGAGCGGGGATCAGGACTGGAAGTTGCTCTTGAGCGAGAAGCTGGGCGAGATCAAAGCCAGCATCATCGAGCGCGACGGCCAGGTCTGGATGGTGAAGGACTGTCCCATCCACGGCCACTACGAAGACATGATGGCCGTCGACTCCCGGTTCCTGGCCTGGAT
This sequence comes from Acidobacteriota bacterium, assembly GCA_003224635.1. GTDB lineage: Bacteria > Acidobacteriota > Terriglobia > UBA7540 > UBA7540 > QHZK01. Next base: position 13,065 of record QHZK01000312.1, read on the forward strand.
TGAAAAGAATTTTCCGGGGCGCGACATCCGCGCCCACAACGACGAGAAGCTCCACAACCACGGCTCGAGCTCCATCAAACACGGGCGCGGCTCGGTGCTCACCGTGGATCTCACCAACCGCTGCAACATGATGTGCGATCCCTGTTTCATGGACGCGAACCAGGTGGGCTTTGTCCACGAG
>QHZK01000313.1 GCA_003224635.1 Acidobacteriota bacterium
ATCTGGCTTCGGCGACAGGTTGAGCCTGAGAACGGCTCAGGCCGGCGTCCTGGAGTTCGTTCGCGCCCGCTGCCTTTCTTCGTAGACTGTGATCAGAAGGGTGCTGGCCAGCACCAGCCCACCGCCCAGGAGCATGAACTTGGTCAGTCGCTCGCCCAGCACGGCGGCCGCGATCAGCAGTCCGAAGAACGGGATCAGGTAGTTGGAAAGACTCGCTTGGGTGGCATCCAGCCGGGTGAGGACATTCAAGAAGATGACCATGGAAAGGAAATACTGAAACAGAGCGAGGAGGAGGAGCCCCACCCAGACGGTGACCCTGAAGCGGGGCAGGTTCCGAAAGCCTTCGGGTTCCGTATAAAGCGCGATGGGCAGCATAAAAGCGAACACGGCGTAATAGCTGTAGAGCAGGACCTGGAGCGGCGAAAATCGGCCGAGCAGTTTCTTGCTATAAGCGTTGTAGAAGGCGCTTCCGTTGACGCTCAAGAATATCAGCAGGTTGCCGACCAGGAACTTGCTCCCCGTGAGGTTCAGCTCCTTCCAGTCGATGCCCGAGCATTCAATGACCCCGGCAATGGCGAGCGCGAAGCTCAGCCAGCGCACCGGGGTCATGCGCTCGCCGAGCAGAAAGTAGGCCATGACCGCCGTCGAAACCGGGAGCGCCAGCATCAGGAGCGCGCCGTTTGAGGCGAGCGACAGGCGCACGCCCCAGGTGATGCACAGTTGGGCGGCAACCTGCCCGAATACACCGATGAGAATAAACTCGAATATGTCCCGGGCGCGTAACGGACTGGACTCGTTGGCAGCCGCCCGGCGGAGACGCTCGCGGCGCACGATGGGAATGAGCAGAAGCGTCGCCAGAGTCATGGGGAAGAAGGTGGCAAACACAGGCCCAGTCTGCTCCTGAACGACCTTAACCAACACGAATTGACTGGCCCAAATCAAGTTACAGACGAGCAACAGGACCCAATCTCGGAGACGAGATACCGCAATCACCTGACACTCCTTAGCGGGGCAACCTTTGGCCTTCTGGGGTTAGGAAAGACCTCTCGATAAGTAACGCCAAGGCTCACCGAACGAGCGACAGTGCCAGAGAACGGCCCCCAAGTCAATCCAACGCTGTATCGGGAAAGCATTTGAAAGACCTTACCAGTGAAGCAAAGTTGCGCCGTTTCGGGTTATGGAAAGGAGTCTTCCGGCTGAGCATCACCGGCAAGTAGGGCGGTTGAAGCAGCAATGAAGCTCTCCGCTAGTTCAAGAAAACTCTTGACAATCGACAATCGCCGCTGCTAAAAGCGGAGCCGATTAAACGCTTACGCTAGGTTCTGATCTTCTGTTTGAGCGCCGATTATTCAATAGTGCGCCCCGACCGGTGTGATGGCCAAGGAAAAACTTGCGGTGGGGATCGACTACGGGACGGAATCAGGCCGTGTCGTCGTGGTGCGGGTTCGGAACGGCGAGGAGCTGGGAAGCGCCGTTATTCCCTATCCCAATGGAGTCATCGACGAGAGGCTTCCGGGCGGGCCGCCCCTCGAGCCCGATTGGGCGCTCCAGAACCCGCGTGACTATTTGCGGGTCGTCGAGGAGGGTGTCCCGAAGGCGCTCAAGAGTGCCGGCGTCCGGCCGGAGGACGTGATCGGCATCGGCACCGACTTCACCGCTTCGAGTCCGCTTCCGGTCAAGCATGACGGGACTCCTCTCAGCTTTCTTCCTCAGCTAAAGAAGAGCCCCCACGCCTGGGTAAAGCTCTGGAAACACCACGCCGCCCAACCTGAAGCCAATCGCATCAACGAAATCGGCCGTGAACGCGACGAGGAGTTCATTCGCATCTACGGCGGCAAGTATTCTTCCGAGTGGTTCTTTTCGAAGCTCCTGCAAATCACCAACGAAGCCCCTGGCGTCTACGACGCCACGGACCGTTTCATCGAGGCGGCGGACTGGATCGTCTGGCAACTGACCGGCGAAGAAAAGCGCAACTCGTGCACGGCCGGCTATAAAGCCATGTGGGTGAAAGGCAAAGGATTCCCATCACCGGATTTCTTCGGCGCCTTGCACCCGCGCATGAAAGACGTGATTGGCGCCAAGGTCCCGGAAACTTATCACCCGCTGGGCCAGCGGGCGGGCGGCCTCACGCCTTATTGGGCCAAGCAGACCGGCCTCGGTCCAGGCACGCCCGTCTCGATTGGAAATGTCGATGCCCACGTCGCCGTGCCGGCCTGTACCGTGACAGCTCCGGGCTCGATGGTGATGATTATGGGTACCTCGATCTGTCACTTGTTACTCGGCGCCGACCGGCAAATGGTTGAAGGCATGTGCGGTACGGTCGAGGACGGGGTAGTCCCCGGCCTGTGGGGATACGAGGCCGGCCAGTCGGCCGTGGGGGATATTTTTGCGTGGTTCTTTGAAAACGGCGCGCCGGAGCGTGCCGCGCGCGAAGCACGCAGGCGCAAGGCCGGTATCGCCGAGTGGCTTGAACGGCGCGCCGCGGCGCTTAAGCCTGGCCAATCGGGCCTGCTGGCTCTTGACTGGTGGAACGGCAACCGGTCGATTCTGGTGGATGCTGACCTCACCGGCGTTCTCGTGGGCATGAGGCTGACGACCCGAGCGGAGGAAATTTACCGGGCGCTCATGGAGGCGACGGCTTTTGGCACCCGCCAGATTATCCGGGCCTTCGAGTCCCAAGGCGTGGCGGTCGAAAACCTCTTTGCCTGCGGCGGGCTTCCGGAGCGTAATCATCTCTTGATGCAGATTTACGCCGATGTCACGGGGCGCGAAATCAAGCTGGCCAAGAGCTTGCAGACCTGCTCCGCGCTGGGAGCGGCTATGCATGGCGCCGTGGCTGCGGGGCGGCAGGCTGGCGGGTACGACTCCATTTTCGACGCAGCCAAACAGATGGCGCACGTCCAGAACTTTACCTACCGTCCCCGGCGCGAACATCACGAGGTCTACAACAGGCTTTTTCCAGAGTATCAGGCGCTGCACGATTATTTCGGCCGCGGCTCGAATGACGTGATGAAGCGCCTGAAGGCGCTCCGGGGGCAAGTCGCAACGACCGTGTAGGTAGTTCGGAGCCGGGCCGGTGGAGTCATTACAAGTGCCGTCTCTTGAGCAATTGCGACGTGAGGTCTGGGAGGCAAATCTGGGAATCTTCCGGGCCGGTCTGGTGACCATGCACAGCGGAAATGCCAGCGGCATCGACCGGCGCCGAGGGCTGGTGATCATCAAGCCGAGCGGCATGGATTATGAGAAGCTGCGCCCGGCGGACCTGGCGGTGACCGACCTCGAAGGCCGGCGGGTGCAGGGGCGATGGAAGCCCTCCGTCGACCTGCCGCACCACCTCTACATTTACGAGCGCCGGCCCGCGATCGGCGGCATCATCCACACCCATTCGAATTACGCCACAAGCTTTGCCGCGCTCGGCCGTTCGATTCCCGCTTACCTCACGGCGATCGCGGATGAATTCGGCGACGAGATCCCTTGCGCGCCGTACGTCGATAATGCGGGCGACCACGTCGGAGAGGCTGTCGTTAAGTGTTTGGGTCAGGCGCCGGCCGTGCTGCTCGCGCAACACGGAGCGTTTGCCTTCGGCTCGACCCCGCGCGCGGCCTTCAAGGCAGCCGTAATGTTGGAGGACGTGGCGAAGACCTGCCACCTGGCTCTGCTTCTGGGGAAGCCGAGGGCGTTGCCGCCAAACGAGGTGCGCAAATGGTACGGGCGCTATCACACGACTTACGGGCAGCGCAAAAAGCCATGATCGTCCGGCTTTCGGGAGGCTGAGAAGATGGGCGCAACGACGTTTGGCGTCATCATCGGCAATCGCGGTTTCTTCCCGGGTATCCTGGCTCGAGATGGACGCGAGGAAGTCCTTCGGGCGCTCGCCGAGCGTGGCTACAAAACCATCTGCCTGACGCCCGAAGACACCAAGTTTGGCGCGGTGGAGACCCTCGAGGACGCGCGCAAGTGCGCCGACCTGTTCAAGCGACACCGCGAGGAGATCGACGGCATCCTGGTCAGCCTGCCCAACTTCGGGGACGAGCGCGGCGTGGCCAACAGCATTCGCATGTCCGGGTTGGATGTTCCCGTCCTGGTGCACGCCTATCCGGACGCCGCCGACAAAATGCGGATGGGGGCGCGGCGGGACAGTTTCTGCGGAAAAATCTCGGTGTGTAACAACTTATGGCAGTACGGAATCAGGTATACGCTAACCGAGTCACATACCGTAGCGCCCACGTCTGACTCCTTTCGGTCTGACCTGAACTCCTTCGCCGCCACTTGCCGCATCGTGAAAGGCCTGCGCAACGTCCGCGTGGGCGTGCTCGGGGCCAGGCCTGCAGCGTTCAACACCGTCCGCTTCAGCGAGAAGCTGATGGAGCATGCCGGCATCACGGTGGAGACGCTCGACCTCTCCGAAGCCTTCGGGCGCATCGGCCGCCTCAAGGACGAGGACCCGCAAGTCGAAGCCAAGCTCGGCAGCATCCGCGGCTACGTCTCGACGGGCGGAATCCCGGTGCCCTCGCTCGTCAAGATGGCCAAGTTTGGCGTGGTGGTGGATGAGTGGATGCGGGCGAGCGAGCTGGCAGGTACGTCCGTCCAATGCTGGACGGCCATGGAGGAATTTTTTGGCGTCGTTCCTTGCACGCTGATGAGCATGATGTCCAACCGCCTCTTGCCCAGCGCCTGCGAGACCGACATGATTGGCATGATCGGCATGTACATCCTGCAGCTCGCCTCCGGCACGCCCAGCGCCATCGTCGATTGGAACAACAACTACGGCGACGATCCGGATAAGTGTGTGATCTTCCACTGCTCGAACTTGCCCAAGGATTTCTTCGAAGATTTCAAAATGGATTTCCAGGAGATCATCGCCGGGTCGGTGGGCAAGGACAATACGTTTGGCACGGTCGTGGGCAAACTGAAGACTGGCCCCGTCACGTTCTGCCGCGCCTCGACCGACGACCTGCACGGTCGCATGCGCGCTTACGTCGGCGAGGGCGAAACGACGGACGACCGCCCCCAGAGTTTCGGCGGCTACGGGGTGATGAAGGTTAGAGGCTTGCAAGGCTTGCTGCAGTACATTTGCAAGAACGGCTACGAGCATCATGTGGCCGTCAATCGCAGCAGCTTTGGCGCGGCGGTCAGAGAAGCCTTGGGAAACTACAAACGATGGGACGTTTACCATCACCTTGCTGAGGGCCAGTGAAGACGGGCGCTTGCCGCCGGGCACTTATACCGTGACGGTGAA
>QHZK01000278.1 GCA_003224635.1 Acidobacteriota bacterium
GGGTTCATCCGTGAACTGATTTCCTTGGCGGCCCTGGTTGCCGGCCTGGTCATCGCAACACTGGAATACGAAAGGGCTTCGGTCTGGTTCGACGACCTGACGCGCTCTCACCAGACTGCGCAGGGGTTGAGTTTCCTGGCTCTGTTTCTCGGTACTCTGCTTGTCGGCGCGGTGGTTTCGGCCCTCGCCGGCAAAATGATCAGGACAGCCGGCCTGCAAAGGATTGACCGCTTGCTGGGCGCGGGTTTTGGGCTGGTTCGAGGAGCAGCAATGGACTGCATTCTGCTGCTGGCACTGGTGACCTTTGGAATAAAACCCGATGCCGTGAAGCAGTCCGCGCTCGCTCCCTACGTGACGACCGGGGCGGATACTCTTGCCGAGGCCATGCCTACTCCCTTAAGAACACAGTTTCGGGCGGGCCTTCAAAGGGCGAAACAAAAGATGGATGAGAGCGAGAAGAAAAAAAGGAATTAACACTACGGATCGAAACACTAACGATTGCAGGATGAAGTGACACTAGAAACGGTCTTGGCACGGTTCCAGCCGCGCCCGAAAGGAAGTCGAGCGCGGCTACGACGGTGCATCCACGTTTTGCCTTAGCACAAGGCATGCAAGGGGTTTCTGTCAGGTAAGGGGGAATGGGGGCACTTCTGTGAAGCGCGAACTTGAAGTCCTCGTCGGCCAGATGATCGAGAAAGGCGTCTTCTACGGCGACGCCGTGGGAGAGTTTGAAAAAACGTTCATCAAGAGCGTTCTGGAGAAGAACAGCGGCAACCGGTCACAGGCTGCGAAAGCCCTGGGGATTCACCGGAACACCTTGGGACGCAAACTCGAAGAACTAGGCCTCAATAATCATCATAAAGCGCGTAAAACTGCGGCCCGATAATCGGGGTTTTGTCGATCCTAGCTTTGGCGATATCGGTTGTTAGCTGGATTTCCCGACACCGCCGGAAAAGCGGCGCCAAGTCGCTCTCCAACGATTCCGGTGGTTTATCAACAGGCAAGGCGACTAGGGTGCAGGGGTCCAAAGTAGCACTGTGTTGTTCCTACCGGGCGGCCCCGTGAGCCGGGCGACGTCGCACAGGAGCCTTCTTCGGCGGCGGTTTCTTATGTTTTTCCCCTGCCGCTGCCAGATCATCCGGGTTGATCTTTCCGTCTAAAGCCAAGTAAAAGCTGGGTGTCAACGCGTGCGCAGCGATCGTGCCGTCGAAGCGCACGAGGTCCCCCTTGGCGAGATTCTTAGCGTCGGGCTGGGTGTCCTTAAGTTCGATGTCGTAGACCCCGTCCTTCGACTTGGACTCGTTGGTTATGTCGATGCGGACCAAATACGTGCCCGCGTCGCTTCCCTTCTCAACGCTGTCCACCTGGCCGACCGCCGCGAAGGGTTGCCCTTTCAACTGTTGAAAAGCCTGCTGGGCCTGGTCACCACCAACCTTAAGGCTGTCCTCCATCTCGTAGAAGGCGTCGACCACCTGGTTGCCCGTGGGCTTATGCTTTTCTGCCGGTGGGACCTTGAAACCCGCCGGGGGGCTCAAGGAAGTGGCTGCCTGCGTAAGCACGTCGCTTTTGCCCTGGTCGGAGCCGTGCCGGCTTACATACACCTGGTCGAAAAACTTGTCAATCCCAGGCGCGTCAGGGCTTTTGGCAGCCTTGGCCAGATCGTCGGCGCGCGCGAGGTACCAGATGGCATTGTCAAAGTCCGGCGGGCTGGAATACTCGTAGGCCAGGCCCAGACGATAAGCGATGTAAGGGTCATTGGGGTTGTCCTCTTGAGCTGCCTTGAGCGACGTGATCGCTGCGGCATAGCCCTTGCGCTGCAAAGCGACAAAGCCCAGCGCCCCGTTAAAGTTGGCCCGCAGGACTTTCACTTGTTGATTGAACTGGTCTTCAGGCACGTTGTCTGGCTTCTTCAGCTTTTGTAAAGCTTCAAGACCCCGCTTGGCGTCGGTTTCAGTCTGAGCGAGCTTGGAATCTTTATCAGAGGCCTTAGCCTCGAAGACAAAAGGGAATGCAAAGCTCAGATAGTTGAGCGCCGCGATGTTATCGGGGTTGGCCTCGACTGCTTTGTGTGCAGCGTCCATCGCCTTGTCACTCTGACCCAGTTGCTGGTAGGAACCCATTTCCACCTGATAGGCCTGGTCCTTGAAATCGGAGTTTGCGTACTTGGTGACGAAGGCCTCCGCCAGTTCGATTCGTTTATGGGGGTCCTTGTCGTTCGCCATCGCCTGAAAGGCGTCATACTCGTCACGGCTTTTCCAACCCGGTTGTTTTGCTGCGCCAGGCTGCTGGCCGCCTCCGCCCGCAGCGTCCTGCGCCGTACTCCAGGCTTCTGCGCGGCCTGCCCATGCCGCTTCAGCAGGCCCCGTCCCGGCATTCGCCGTCGACAAGCAGGCAACGCCCGCCAGTGCGCTCAGGCCCAGAAGAACAGTCGTTTTGATTGTCATCGTAGAGCTACCTCGGTTTGTGAGTGTGGGTCGCTCGATCTTCTGACCAGCGAGGCGCCGACGCCAGTCGTCAAAGTATTCGCTGTGCGCGCCCGGACCGCCTTTACAGCGCACGCCTCCGGCGCGCCCCACCATGTATCAGGACTCGACCGATTTTTCAAGCGAAATCTGCCTCTTCCAGCGCCTGTAAACTAACCCTCAGATCGTTCTCCTAAACGCTTGGATGCAAACTCGCGTACCCCAGGATGTAGGTTTTAACTTTAAAGGCTGGGCGATGAAGTGTAAAGTGTCCACTCGTTCTTCAAGGGCGAAGGGTGAAGCGTAAAGGATGAAACCGAACCCTTGGGTCGTTGAGCCATGCCATTCAAGACCGCCTCGTAGGTCCGTCAAACATGACCCGATGGTTAAATGGCTCAATGCCTCAATCCTTGAAGCCATTTTGCCGGCGCCCTGCACTCTTGAGGGCGTAGACACCGCACGTCACAACAAAGTTCCGGGGATTTCAGTGGCCTTCAGCCGGCTCGACCTCATCGTGGTGGTTGCGTATCTTCTTGCGATCACGATGTTCGGCGCCCACTTCCGCAAGAGCCAGCATTCGTTGCGCGACTACTTCCTGGGCGGGCGCCGCCTTCCCTGGTGGGCCATTGCCTTGTCCGTCGTCTCGGCAGAAACCAGCATCCTGACGATCATCAGCACTCCGGGAATCGCCTATCGCTCGAACATGGGGTTCCTGCAACTGGTTCTGGGGTACCTGATGGCGCGCGTGGTTGTGAGCTTCGTTTTCATCCCGCGCTATTTCGCCGGGGAACTTTTCACCGCCTATCAGCTCATCGAGCAGCGCTTTGGCCAAGGACTGAAAATCTTCACGGCTGCTCTCTTCCTTGTCACTCGTGCGCTGGCCGAGGGCGTGCGCGTCTTCGCCATTTCCATTGTGATCGAGGTGATTTTCAAGACAGGTGTGCTGTCTTCCGTTATCATCATCACCGTGCTGACGCTGTTCTACACCTTCGAGGGCGGCCTGACGGCAGTCATCTGGACCGATGTGGTCCAGTTCATTATCTACCTGACGGGTACCGCGCTCGCGCTGGGCCTGGCACTCAACGCGATTCCCGGCGGCTGGACGGAGGTCGTTCGCGTGGCTCACGAGGCGGGAAACAAATTTGCCGTGTTTGATTTTCGCTTCAACTGGCGCGATCCGTATCTGTTCTGGTCGGGCCTGGTGGGAGGGACCTTCCTGACGAGCGCCAGCCACGGGACAGACCAGTTAATCGTGCAGCGGTTGCTCGCGGCGCGGGACAAGCGTCAGAGCCAGACAGCGCTGCTTTCGAGCGGCGCCGTGATCCTGTTTCAGTTCACCCTGTTTCTGGTGGTCGGGGTTGTGCTCTTCGCCTTCTACCAACGCTTTCCGCCCTCGACGCCCTTTGCCCGGCCGGACCGCGTCTTCCCTACCTTCGTAGTGACCCAGCTTCCCCGGGGACTTGCAGGATTGCTGATCGCGGCGATCCTGGCGGCAGCCATGTCAAACTTGAGCGCGGCGTTCAACTCACTGGCTTCGAGCTCGGTAATGGATTTTTACAAACCTTTCGTGCGCCCCGGCGCCGACGAAAAGCACTACCTGCGGGTGTCGCGCGGCCTGACTCTCGCCTGGGGGGTGGTCGTGATCTTGATCGCGCTCCTGGCTCAGCAGTTGCACCAGAGCGTGCTCGAACTCGCTCTCACCATCGCCTCGGTACCCTATGGGAGCATGCTCGGCATTTTTCTGCTGGGCGTGCTCACCCGGCGGGCCACCGGCCTCGGCGCCTTGATCGGCGCTATCCTGGGCCTCGGAGCTTTGAGTCTAGTTACGTTGGCGAACTCGGCGCATATCGTGTCGATCGCGTGGACTTGGTACGTGGCCATCGGGACCAGCGTCACGTTCGCGGCCGGGTGGGTGGCAAGCGTCGGACTGAGAAGTCAGGAGTCAGGAGTCAGGAGTCAGAAGTAAAGAACGCTTTATTCTGGCTTCTGACTTCTGACTTCTGACTTCTGATTTATGCGCCCCGAACTCGTCAAGGGACTGGGACTCTACGGCGCTACGTCGGTGGTCGCCGGCACCATGATCGGTACGGCCATTTTCCTGGTGTCGAGCGATATGCTCCGTGACGTTGGAACGCCCGTCATGGTCCTCGTCGTATGGCTGTTTGCGGGAATGCTGAGCCTGTTCGGAGCGCTCGGCTACGCGGAGCTGGGCGCGGCCATCCCCGAAGCCGGCGGGGAGTACGTGTATCTCCATCGCGCCTACGGCCCCATCATGGGCTTCCTCTACGGTTGGACTCAGTTCCTGGTCGCCAAGTCCGCGTCGATTGCAACGATTGCCACGGGGTTCCTGCTCTACCTCGCCTACTTCTTTCCCCGACTGGCCGGCGTGGTCTGGCAGGGGCGAGCCAACTTCGGCAGTCATGCGCTCGCGTTCCGGCTCACGGGAATCCAGGCGGGCGCAACGTCCATGATCCTGTTGCTCTCCCTTATTAACGTCCTTGGTGTGCGGCGCAGCGGAGCGGTACAGACGGTCTTCACCGCCGCAAAACTGGTTGTGCTCGCTGCGCTCATCATTCTCGGACTCACCATCGGGCACGGGTCGTTTGAGCATTTCGTCTCGACCGCCGGGACCGGTTTCCGCGGCGGCTTTCTGGCGGGAATCGGCATGGCCACGGTTTCCGCACTGTGGGCCTATGACGGCTGGAACAACCTGAGCATGGTGGCAGGCGAGGTCGAAAATCCCCAGCGCAACATGCCGCGGGCGCTCATCGCCGGGTCGCTGCTCGTGGCCGTGGTTTACGTGCTGGCCAACATCGCCTACTTTCACGTGCTGTCGCCCTCTGAGGTGCTCTCGACGAGCACGGTCGCGGCGGCAGCGGCGCGGCGGTTCCTGGGCCAGGCAGGCGGCGCGTTCGTCGCTGTGGGCGTGCTGATCTCAACCTTTGCGACGCTGAACGGCTCGATACTTGCCGGCTCGAGGATTCCCTACGCCCAGGCGCGCGACGGCCTCTTCCCGCAAACCCTCGCCAGCCTGAATGCCCGCTTTCACACGCCCGCGGCGGCGATCCTGGCACAGGCGGTCATCGCGGGATTGTTTGCGTTGAGCGGCGAGTATCGGACGCTCTACACTAAGGCGATCTTTTCCGAATGGGTCTTCTACGCGCTGGTCACGGCAGGAGTTTTCGTCCTGCGGCGGCGCGAACCCGCGCTCGCGCGTCCCTACCGCACCTGGGGCTACCCCGTCGTTCCGGCGGTCTTCGTGATCTTGGCGGTGCTTTTTCTTGCCAACACGTTTGCGGAGCAGCGCTCCGATCTGCTGTGGTGCCTTGCGCTGATGGCCAGTGGCGTCCCGGCGTACCTTCTGTGGCAACTCTGGCGCCGCAGGTTGTAGAACTTACTTCACAGCCTTTCTTGGAGGTACAATGCACGCGGCGAGCGAGCCAAGTCGAAAGATGCGCCGAAAGGCACGTCCTGCCAATCTCGCGCCGGGCAAAGACCTCCAGGAGGAACCATGTCAGAAACACTTAGGTTCTTCGCGCTCCATTGGCGGCTGATAGTCGTGCTGCTAGCAATTACGGTTCTAGTGTGGGAATCGTTTTACAGCATTGGGCCGACGCAAGTCGGACTTGTCCGCAAGCGATTTGGGAAGAAGCTGCCAGGCGACAATCCAATTGCCTTCCATGGGGAAGCAGGATATCAAGCAGAGCTGTTGATGCCCGGACTCCGTTTCAGGTTCCTTCCGATATATGCCGTAACCAAACACCCTTGGGTCCAAGTGCCCGCTGGTCAGATAGGCTTGGTTATAGCCCAGGTTGGCGAGCCCCTGCCCATCGGCGCCAAGTCGGCCGTCTATACGACCGGGTTCGGTAACTTCACCAACCTCGAGGCGTTCGTGGATGGGGTCGCAGGACCAGACGGAAAGAAGATCAAGGGCGAGAAGGGTGTTCAACGTCCCGTCCTCGCGCCTGGAACCCTGGCTCCGATTCATCCGGTGGCGTTTCTGGTAATTACCAAGCCTCAAGTGTATGGCATTCCGGTTTCCGAGGAACTCCGCCGTCACATCAAGGGAGGTACTCTTACCTTCGCGTCATTCAGCTTGGAGGAGAGGCAGCTCGAAGTAACCCGCATCGAGCCGCGGGCTACGGAAAGCGGGCATGTTGTCGATATGGTGGGTGTGGTGACCGCTCTCGACGGCGAGCCTCTTCCTGCCGGAGACATTGCCAGCCGGCTGGGTGGATTCAAGGACATTGAGGACCTCGAGAA
>QHZK01000279.1 GCA_003224635.1 Acidobacteriota bacterium
GGTCCCCGCGCACACGATGGCTTGAGCTGCGGTTGGTACCGGCAGCCGTCACTGGTCGGTTTATTGCCCTGCCCATTCGAATCACGCCATAAGATTATCTTTCCGCGCCGTCAGCAGGAACAGGAACCATAGAAGACCGGTTGTGCTTGGCATCCGGCTTGACCGATTCGATCACCAGATACAGTTTGTCGGCGCTGTTGACCTTGCCCGAAACGCAGTAGTAGGAGCCTGGCTCCATGGCGTGGGCTTTAGTGAAGTCATGCAGGCGATAAACGCGGTGAGTGGAATGGTCGAGCACCATGAAGACCGCGCACGAACGGTATTCTGTCCGCGAAAGCAGGGTGAGGTGATTGGCGCTGAAGTTGAACATGAGCGAAAGTAAGAGGGGGAGCGCGGGATGCGCTCCCGCCTCATCGGCAGCGCCGTTGAGGGGTTCACCCGCCGGACTCCTCCGGTCAGGGCTATCGCACAGAGCGGCGCCTGAGAAGAGCCAGCCGGTTCAAGCCGGAGGCGGCGACTGGTTCTTCTGAGCTTTGCGCAGGCTCTCCCCACCGAGCAGAAAAATCTCCGAGTTTTCCACGAGTCGGTCGGCGATGGCCGTGGCGATTGTGGTGTTGAACAGGATGTTGCCCCATTCGGAGAAGGCAGTGTTGGTCGTAATCACCGTGCTCTTGTGCTGACTGTGGCGGGTGGAGATGACCTGGTAGAAAAGGTTTGAGGTCTGCTGGTCGAGCGAAAGATATCCCAGTTCGTCGCAGATAAGCAGAGTCGGCTCGGTATAGAACCGTAGTTTACGCACGAGGGAATGATCGACCTGGGAAGCCAGCAGGTGATTCAGCATATCCATGGCGGAGGTGAAAAGGGTCCGCACGTTCGCCTGGCAGGCTCGCCAGCCGAGGATCTGGGCAAGGTATGTCTTCCCGGTCCCAGGATTTCCGATCAGGACCACGTTCGTGCCGTCTTTTAGGAAGTTGAGATCGAGCAGCCGGAGGATGCGACTCTTGCTTTGCATCCGCGACTTGTGGTGCTGGAAGTGAAAGGTGTCAATGCTGGGCTGCGCGTGGAGACGGGAAAGGTGGAAGCGGCGCTCGACAGCGCGGCGATTACGCGCCTCCAGTTCGAGATCAGCCAGGGTCTCAAGCGTGGCGGCGAAACTAAGGTTTTTCGCCGCCGCTTCCTTCAGGGTCTGTTCCAGTTTTTGGCTCATCGTCGACAGTTTCAGTTGTTCGAGCTTCTGTTCCAAGGGTGTCATGAGGTTCCTTTCGCGCCTCAACGATGAAGGCGTCGTAGTCCAAGAGCGACAAGGGATCCGTTACCAGTTGGTTTAATTCGGGATCGCGGAGTTGCAAAGGGGGCTGAGGATTGCGAGGTGAAAGCTGCTGCCGCAGGAGATTCGCGACGTAGTCGGCTCCAAAGGCACGAGCGGTAAGCGCCTTCTGGAGGGCTGCGGCCACGGCTTGAGGACCGTACTGCCGGATCAACTGGAGAAGTTCCGTAATCTGACGGGAGAGAGCGCGATTGGAGTCCGCGAGACCGCGAAGGTAGGCTTCGACCGTTTCCTGACTGCAGTCACTGACCAATAAGGCGATCAAGCGCCGTTGCGCTTGGGATCTTTGAGCAGCCGCCTTGTGGGCGAGCAACTCTTTCTCAAAGCGCTCGGCCCCAAAGGTTTGACCGCGCCGCCAGCAGCGGGGGTAACGAACGATTTCCTGATTGCGATGGTAAAGCGCCACCGAGAAAGCATCGGCCTTGACGGTGAGACGCTGGCCCACCAGATGCGGTGGGGCACAGTAGCGATTACCGTCGAACTGCAGGCGAAGGTCCTTATGGACTAAAGCCTCGGCGGTGTCGCGATAATCGGGAGTGAGGGCCGGCAGAGGTCGCAGAGCATCCGGGCGAAAGCGCTCACAGGGCCGTTGGCGGGTTTCGCGGTGGAGGCGCTGGTTAGCAACCTGGTCCAGCCACTCCCTCATTTGGCGGTTGACATCAGAGAGGTCGGTGAACTGGCGGAGGGGCCAAAAGTTTTGGCGGACATACCCGACGCCTCCGCGTTCGACCTTGCCTTTTTCCCAGCCAGCCGCTGGGTTGCAGGCGCGGGGAAAGAAGCTACACTCGCGGGCGAAAGCTAGGAAGCGTGGGTTGAAGCGGACCAGCGTGCCCACGTGCTCGGCGACGACGGTCAGAAGATTGTCATACCAGCATTCGCGGGCAACGCCGCCCAGAACCTGAAAACCATGCAGGTGGCAACGGACGAAAGTCTCGAAACTCTGACTATGGGTGAACTCGACGAAGAGCATCCGGCTGTGAGCTTCGACCAGACAGAAGGCATAGAGGTTGCGCTTGTCGCCGGCATAGTCCAGCGTGCCGAAGTGGCCCCAGTCGACCTCGAAGCGCTCAGCGGGAGCGGGCTCCATGCGCACGAAGGCGCGGGGCGGATGCGCAGGGCCCTGCAATTGGCGGACGTAATTTCGCAGAACGGTAATTCCACCATCGTACCCGAGCGGTCGTAACCGTTGCAGGATGACCACAGCACTGGCGCTCGGGTCTTGCTCCAGCAGGCTGGCGACAGTCGACTTGAAAGGATCGATCTTGCTGGTTCGCTGACGAGGGGTGGGAGTCTGTACCGGTGACTGAATGTACTTCCGAAGGGTTTTTCGCGATAGGTGCAGGTGGCGAGCGATCTTCCGGGCGGACCAATGCTCCCCGTGGAACAACTGGTGAATTTCGTTAATGCGGTCGCTATTCAGCATGGGTCTGTTGTAAAGCCGTCCAGCGGGTAAGACCAGAGGGATGTTCTTTTCAAGAACCCGCCGCGGCTGCCGGACTGAGCCGAACTGTTGGAAGAATCAGAACTTGGGAGAAAGCTAAGTTGTTCTTTGCAAGATTCTCCGCCTGCGGTCCCAACAGCCAAACCTCTGCGGCGGAATGCTTTAGGTCGAAAGCCAAGTTGTTCTTTACAAGATTCCGCAGGTGGCGCTTTCGGTCTCGCTGGCGCTGGGCTTGCCGATTTCGCTCGACGGATTTAGGGTGGGACTGCCGGTACTGGCGGGAATAATCGGGGTGCCGGCAGCGCCATTTCTGCTGGCTGTCCCGGCAGACCTGGTGGTACTCAGGATCGGTGTGAAGCTTGCGGCGGTGATATTCCCGCCGGCGCTGCCTCTGGCAATCCGGTCGGCTGCAAACAAGCTGGTGGGGATGATAGCGGGAAGGCTGAAAGAGTTGCAGGCAGTAGCGACAGCGGCGATGGCTCATCAGGCGACTCCGAACGGCGACGGAATCCGTTTATTGTGGGCGGAATCGGACACGCCATCCGGACGAACCGCGCTGTTAGACCGAACTGCGCAATAGACGCTCGAGGCAGGCGCGAATGCGGCGTGCTAAAATTGCGTATCAATCAGAATGGAAGGATCAATGAATGATCGGACCAAGGCGGAACTGCGAGGACCGGTGAGCGTCTGCCGGACAGACACGACTATGTTTGTTCGCGACTGCAGCGGGAAGACATGTGATGCCGAACCTAAGGAGCAGACCCATTCGACGATCGCTCACTACCACCTGGACGGCAGAATCGCTCAGTACGAACACCACAATCCCGACGGCTCGGAGTGGCTGTCTACTTACACGTACGACGCCACTGGCCTGCTGCGGGAAATCGAATTCCGCGACGCGACGGGCTCGGTTTCGAAGAACATCTATCTCTATGACCAAAGCGGCCGTCTTCAGCGCGTTGTCGCCAAGCTGACAGACGGCACTGAAGATACAGCGGAGATGTTCAGTTATGACGATCAACGCAAGACGAAGACCCGATACCTCACTTCGACTCCACGGCCAGCAGAGTCACTGGTTATGTACGCCGTCGAGGGCTCCGACGTAGCTATCTCTGCGCCCGGCGCGACCTCATTGACGACGGTTTATGACGACCAAGACAGGCCGGTGGAGACTTTGCTTCACGACTCGCAGCATCGTCTACTAAGCCGAGTCACTCTGCGGTATGACGATGCTGGCCATATAGTGGACGAGAGCCAAACCACAGAGACGGAAGTGACGATTCCCCCTGACATGCTCGCCCAGTTGAATCCCGCGCAGTTGCAGAGTATGAAGATGCTCCTCGGAGTTGGAGAAGAAGGCCCCCGGTGGAAGCGCACACACCGCTACGACGCCGAAGGCCATCGAGTTGAAACAGTCGACCGTTTGGGGGCGTTCCGCGGCGAGTGGAAAACGATGGCCTACAACGAGCACGGGAACCTAAGAGAGGAGAAATCCGTTCGCGACTCCAAGGAGCTCTCGATTGACGACCAGGGACGTGTTGTCGAGCCCAGTGAACCTTCTACCCGCATAAGGCCCATGTCTGAGGCACGGTTCTCCTATCAGTACGACGAGCAAGGGAACTGGATCGAACGTGTCATCTCCAGTCGCACCGAGGCAGAGAAACCATTTGCCGTCTCCAGCGTGGACCGGCGAAACGTCACCTACTACCCGGTTGTCTGACTTTGCTATAGAGTTTTTCTTACCGCGTCCCCGCCGATGAGGCCATCAAAGGCGTGGTCCCCTGAGCACTGATGAAATTGGCTCCCTTTTAAGCCGGTGCCAACACGTTCCACGGCTAGTGCGGCCTCACGCTCTGCTTCAACGGACGTGTGAGTGTAAATGTCCGCTGTCGTGCTGAGGTTGGAATGGCCCAAGAGTTTCTGAGCCAGTTTCAAGTTGCCGGTTTGGGCATTGATGAAGCTGCCCGCCGAATGTCGGAAAGTGTGAAAGCCAGCCGAGCGAGAATGGCGAGTGATGCCCAGCCGGTCGAGAGCCGGATAGAGCACATCGCGCCGGAGAACGTCCGGGCAGAGTGGCGAGCCATCGACCTTGCAAAAAACAAAGTCCTCTGCCCCGGTGTAGCGCGAACTGCGAAGATGCTCTACCAAAGCCACGCGAAGTGCGTCCCCAAAGG
>QHZK01000280.1 GCA_003224635.1 Acidobacteriota bacterium
CGGAAAGCGTCTGCGGCCACAAACAAAACGTGCAGAGGGCCGGGCAGCCGCGCGAGGTATAGAACGCCACGTAGGGATGCAGGAGGAAGGGAACGTTGTAGTTCTCGATCTCGAGGTCGCGCTTGTACACCGAAGTGGCAAACGGCAACCGGTCCAGGTCTTCCGTCTCGAGCTCGGGGCGCGGCGGATTGTGCGCCACCTGCCCGTCCTTGCGATAGGAGGCTCCGGGGATCTCATTCAGCGGCTTGCCCTGCGCGAACTCGACCACGGAGTAGTCAAACTCGCCGCGTATCACAAAGTCAATGTCCTGGCTGGCGGCAAGGCTCTCGGCCGGGTGGACCTGAACCGGCGGTCCCACAAAAGCGATTTTCAGATCGGGCTTGGCTTCCTTCATCATGCGCGCCAGGCGGAGGTCGCTCGAAAACCCCACGGTCGAGGTAAACAGAACCACAAAGTCGTAAGCGCCCGCGATCCGCGCGGTCTCTTCCGGCGTGACCTTGTGCGGAGGAGCGTCCAGGAGGCGGCTGCCGGGCAACATGCCGGCCGGGTAAGTCAGCCAGACCGGGTACCAATACGACTCGATCTCTCGCGTTGCCGGCCAGCGCGAACTGGCTCCTCCGTCAAACTTCGCAAAGCTGGGCGGATTGAGCAAAAGCGTCTTCATGAGGTCGGGCATATCCCCCCTTTGTGGGTGCAACGAGCCACCGCGTTCCACGACCGTACTATATTAGTGCATAACAGTCATGACTCGGTGAACAAAATGCTGGAGCGGCGGCGGGCCGAGCAAGTCACCGGTCTGGATGGAGCCGCGCCAATGCCTGGCGCGCCTCCCGTCGATGCGCGTCCAGCCGGAGAGCCATTTGGTAATGCTCCACTGCCTGCCGGGTCCTGCCCGACCGCTCATAGAGCCGGCCCAGCCATTCGTGCGCCGCAGCATACGATGGAAAATCACTTCGCGCGGGTGCGCGTGACAGATAATTCTTCAAGAATTGCTCAGCCTCAGAGAACGGTCCCCCGTCGAGCACGCGCGCCACGCCGCGGTAGTAATCCAGTCGAGGATCAAGGGGTTGCATGAGCAAGGCGGCTTTTAGAGCGCCTTCCACCTCCCCGGCCTCGCCGCGCTTCTCGTAGAACTCGGCGATTTCGAAATAGGGTTCGACGCGCGCGGGCTTCAGCTCGAGAGCCGCCCGATATTCGGCTTCGGCCCGTAGAGGCTGGTGGAGGCCCTGCCAGAAAGCGCCGCCGGCCAGATGGCCTTCTACCGCGTCTCGGGCGGCGATAGCCTCTGCTTGTTGCCACGCCTTGTCCTGGCCGCCACCCAGCACGCGCGGCGCTTCAAGGTAGAATTCCATGAGGTCTCGCCGCGCGGCGAGGTTGTCCGCGTCCAGTTGGACTGCCGTCTCGAACTCGCGCCGGACCTTTCTCGCGAGCAAGAAACTGTGGGCTCGCTCCGCTTCGAGACCATAAGAGCGGCCCAGCCACAAGTGCGCCTGGGAAGAACTCGGCTGGAGATCGACTGTCCGCTCGGCATAAACAACGGCCTGGTCGTACTCAGCCAGCTCAAAAAAGCAGCGAGCGAGCCACAGGTCCGCCTGGGCGTTCTTAGGATTTTTAGTCAGCGCCTGCCGGGCGGCCGCGCTCACTTCGGAACACTTCCCTGCATCGAATGGGTGAGTGGCTGCATCCAACTGCCGTGTCAAATCAGGAGCGTCGGATGCTTGAGTTGCTTGGAGCGATTGGGGGGAAGCTGACGGAAACCACAATAGAAGGGCCCACAATGCCAGGACGAGGATGCTTGCTCGGCTTCTTCGGATTTTTGACTCCAGCGTCATGGCAAATTACGAATTGGACTGAGTAGCCAGTTCTGCTATTATTCTCCTTGCTGCCCTGAAGGGGGGCGCCTTTCTTTATCAGCGCCCGGAGTAGGGCCCGGGTAACACCAACCACCATTCTGGAGCTTGTAGCGCCGTTCCGATAAACCAAGCAGTGATCATTACTTGGTTAAACGTTGGCTGTTGCACGACTTCACACTTCCGTAAAACTCGCATTTCGATTATCCTGCTATTGGATGCGAATATCGGCGGTTCGGAGAGGGAAAAAGTCGGATGTAATGCACTCGACAAGACACTCGGAAGCCGTTACACCTGCACGTTTTCGGACCTGTTAGGGGCTCGCTTCAAGCGCGCCGCCGGGGAGTCTGCAACCTTGAGTTCTCAAGAAGTGAAGCCCAGAGGAGGATGGATGAACGAGTCGCCTCAGGCGAGGGATGATACCCGTTTGGAGCCCGGCAGCGTCGTTCTGCTGCGCCCTCGGGGCTTTTGCGCCGGAGTGATCCGCGCCATCGAAGCCGTCCGCTTGGCCATCGAGATTCTGGGACGCCCCGTCTACGTGCGCAAGGAGATCGTTCACAACCGCCACGTTGTGGATGAATTGACGGCGCAGGGGGCGGTTTTTGTGGACGCGCTGGACGAGGCGCCGCCGGGCGCGGTGGTGATTTTTAGCGCGCACGGGGTCTCGCCCGAAGTCCGCCAGCACGCGCGCCGGCGAAACCTTCAAGTGATCGACGCGACCTGCCCCCTGGTCACCAAGGTCCACCTTGAGGTGACGCGTTACGCCCGCGACAATTACACGATCCTGCTGATCGGCCACCGTAACCATGACGAGGTCATCGGAACCCTGGGAGAAGCTCCCGAAGCGATTCGAGTGATCTCTTCCCTGGAGGAAGTGGACTCTCTCGAGGTTCCCGATCCGAGCCGTCTGGCCTACCTGACCCAAACGACCCTGAGCATTGATGACACGGCGGAGATCGTGGCGCGCTTGAAAGAGCGATTTCCGGCCATCGTTGGCCCTCCGAGCCAGGATATCTGCTATGCCACACAAAACCGGCAGATGGCGGTCAAGAGCGTGGCGTCGAAGGTGGACGGCGTCCTCGTGGTGGGAGCCAAGAACAGTTCAAACTCGAACCGCCTGGTGGAGGTCGCGCAGCGGACCGGAGCCGACGCCTGCCTGATTGATAGCGCGGCGGACATACAGCCGCAGTGGCTCGAGGGACGCCGACGTATCGGAATTACAGCGGGCGCGTCAACGCCGGAGGCGCTGGTCGAGCAGGTTGTCAGCCGCCTGAAGGATTCGGGATACACGCGAGTCGAAGAAGTGGAATGGATCGCCGAAGACGTTCGCTTTACCTTGCCGCCGGAGCTGAAAATTAAACAGACGCAGTAAGCCTGTTCGGAGGTCTTCATGGTGCCTGGAGCCAGACGCCAGCCCGAGAGACTCAGTGGCCCGCAAAGCTTGGTTGACGGCCAGTCCGATCTTCAGCAGCGTATCGGGGAGGCGATAGGCCGCGCGACGGAGCGCTTACTCTCTATGCAAGCTGAGGAGGGATACTGGCTGGGCGAGCTTGAAGCGGATACCACGATCGAGTCCGACTACATACTTTACCTTCATGTCCTCGGCAGGCCCGACCCGGATCGGATCGCCAAGCTGGCGAATTATATCCGCCGCCGGCAGCTCCCCGACGGCGGCTGGAACATTTACCCGGGCGGGCCGTCCGAGCTGAACGCCACGATCAAGGGCTACTTCGGCCTGAAGCTTGCCGGCGATCCGGCCGAGGCGGCGCACATGCTGCGGGCGCGCCGGCGCGTGCATGAGATGGGCGGCCTCGAGGGTGCTGGCTCGTACGCTCGGCTTTATCTGGCGTTGTGTGGCGCCCTGAGCTGGGAAACGGTCCCGGCCATGCCGCCGGAGTTGATTCTGTTCCCGCGATGGCTCGCCTTGAACATTTACAACATGTCGTCGTGGACGCGCGCGATTGTCATACCGCTCACAATTCTTTACGCCTTGAAGCCGCGCTGGCCCCTGCCTTCGCGCGCCCGCGTCGACGAATTATTCGGAAACCCGGGCGAGCTCGTCCCCGTGTTCGCCTGGGAACGCGCCAGCGTGAGCTGGCGTAATCTGTTCCTGGCGCTCGATCGAGTCGCCAAGCTCCACGAAAAGCTTCCGTGGAAGCCGCTGCGACGCTTGGCCTTGCGCCGGGCGCGGGAGTGGCTCCTCGAACACCTGGAACGCAGCGACGGGCTTGGGGCCATCTACCCCGCCATGGTGAACTCCGTGTTTGCGCTGCTCGCTTTGGGCTACTCCCCCGATGATCCGCTCACCGCGCGCGAGGTCGGTCACTTGGCCGACTTCGAAATCGAGGAAGGTGACACGCTCCGGCTTCGGCCTTGCCTCTCGCCCGTGTGGGACACCGCGATCGTCATGACGGCGCTCGAAGAGGCGGGTCTCCGGCCCGATCATCCCGCCCTCGTCCGAGGGGCAAAATGGCTGATCGAGAAGCAGATCCTCGGGTCCGGAGACTGGCAGGTGAAGAATCCCGACGCTGATCCTGGCGGGTGGGCGTTTGAATTCCGCAACGATTTCTATCCGGATGTGGACGATACCGCGGTTGTGCTCCTGGCGCTTCAGCGCGCGGCCCATCCCGACCGCCGCCTCGACAGCGCGGTGCGGCGCAGCATCAACTGGATCGTGGGCATGCAAAACCGCGATGGCGGCTGGGGAGCCTTCGATCGCGACAACGACTGCGCGGCCCTGACTCACGTTCCTTTTGCCGACCACAATGCGATGCTCGATCCGTCGACGGCCGACGTGACGGCTCGCGTGCTGGAGTTTCTTGGCAGGTCCGGCTGGACCGGCTCTCATCCGGTCGTGAAGCGGGCTCTCGACTTCCTCGACCGCGACCAGACGCCCGAGGGAGCTTGGTACGGCCGCTGGGGCGTCAACTACATTTATGGGACGAGCGGGGTACTTCGAGCTATGGCAACGCTCGGGCTGGGTCGAGAGCAGCGCTGCCGTCGCGCCGCGTCCTGGCTGCGGGCCGTCCAGAACGCCGACGGAGGCTGGGGCGAGTCTTGCGCATCGTATGATGATCCGAGTCTCAAGGGTAAAGGTGAGAGCACCCCGTCGCAGACGGCCTGGGGCTTGCTTGGACTCCTGGCGGCTGGGGACGTCTCAGACCCTGCGGTGACTCGCGCCGTCCGGTATCTGCTGGGGCGCCAACAACTCGACGGGTCCTGGGACGAAGAGCATTTTACAGGGACGGGCTTTCCGCGCGTCTTCTACCTCAAGTATCACCTGTACCGGAATTGTTTTCCGCTCTATGCGCTG
>QHZK01000281.1 GCA_003224635.1 Acidobacteriota bacterium
CACCGGCTTGGCCGTGGCCTTGAACGTATTGCCCGCGCCGTCGTTCGCCTCCAGCATGTCCTTGGCGCGCTCGAAGTTCGCGTCCACGTTGAAGTCCTGCTTGATTTCCTGCCGGACGTTCGGGACCTGCTCGATCAGCGAAAGCTCATAGACCGATTGAGCGTTGTCCGTCACCGGGCCGTAGGAATCCACCGCGATCGTCACCGGCCCCATCCCAAGAAATCCGAAGGCCACGAGGCCAAAGGCAAAGACCGACGACGCGACCATCAGGTTCCCCAGCCCGTGCAAGCTGACCCAGGAACCGACCGCCATCAGCAGCACCATCGTCAAACCCAGGTAGTAGCAGGAGAAGTTGCCGGCCACAAAGCCGGACAGGATGTCGAGCGACGCCCCGCCCTCCTTCGCCGAGCTGACCACCTCTTTGACGTGACGCGACTCGGTAGAGGTGAAAACCTTCACCAGCTCCGGAATGAGGGCGCCGGCGAGCGTCCCGCAGGAGATGATCGTCGCCAGCTTCCACCATTGGGTGGCGTCGCCGCCCAGGCTGGGAATGATGCGGGAGGAGACCGCATACGTCAGCACAATCGAGACGATCGAGGTGATCCAGACGAGCGACGTCAGCGGCGCCTCGAAGTTCATCTTGTCCGCCCCAGCGTAGCGGGCCTTGGCGATGGCGGCGTTGATGAAGTAGGCGGCCGCCGCAGCCGCCAGCATGACGATGCGCATCACGAAAATCCACACCAGCAACTGCACCTGTACGGTCGGGTCCTTCACCCCCAGCAGGATGAAGGTAATGAGTGCGACGCCCGTCACCCCGTAAGTTTCAAAGCCGTCGGCGCTCGGTCCCACCGAATCGCCCGCGTTGTCCCCCGTGCAGTCGGCGATCACGCCCGGGTTGCGCGCGTCGTCTTCTTTGATCTTGAAGACGATTTTCATCAGGTCGGAGCCGATGTCGGCGATCTTGGTGAAGATGCCGCCGGCGATGCGCAGCGCGGCCGCGCCCAGCGACTCGCCGATGGCGAACCCGATGAAGCACGGTCCCGCGTAATCCCTCGGAACAAAGAGCAGGATGAAGAGCATCATCAGAAGCTCGACCGAGATCAGCATCATGCCGATGCTCATGCCCGCCCGCAGGGGAATTTGATAGATGGGAAACGGCTTCCCGCCCAGGCTGGCGAAGGCGGTGCGGGAGTTGGCAAAGGTATTGACGCGGATGCCGAACCACGCCACTCCGTAGCTGCCGGCGATTCCGACCACGCTGAACAGCAGGATCATCGCCACGCGCGCGGCCTCATACTTCAGCAGCACGCCGAAGTACAGCACGATGACCGCCGCGATGAACACCCAGAGCAGAAGAAGGAACTTGCCCTGCGTCACGAGGTAAGTCTTGCAGGTCTCCCAGATCAACTGCGAGACCTCCGCCATCGCGCGATGCACGGGCAGGCTCTTCAGCCGGTTGTAGATGACCAGGCCGAAGAGCAGCCCGAAGATGCAGAACAGAATACCGATCAGCAGCAGCTTGTGGCCATCGACGCCGAGGAACTGGACCTGAGAGAGGTCCGGAAGCCTCAGATTGGCCTCGCCCGCCGCTTCTGGGGAAGGCTGGGCTAGAGCTTCGATCGCGCCCGCCAGCGTCAAGGCCCCAGCCAGGGCGGCACGGGCCGCGAGTGTCCTCAGGTAGCTCATTCGAATCGTCTCCAGCGAAGCTTGTTGACTCTGTCCTTTTTGCTCGGCGATGACGTCCCCGGGAGGATTTACAGATAAGCTCGACGGCTGACAAGTAAGCCGCCTTTATAGCACACGCCAAATTTGTGCGTCAAGGAAGACGGTCACGCCAACAGTCCGCGTGACTCATCTCGCGGTCACCTGCTCTCATCATCCTCCACCGTGGCGCGCGGATCGGAACCCAATTTCGGCGAGGTGAAATACGGCTTCGGCGCTTTCTCCCATTCCGGCGCGCCGAGCCCGGTCGGGTTGTAGACGATGCGCCCGGCGCGCACGGTCATGCGGTTGACCAGCTTCACGTTGCCCGTCAGCTTGGCCCCGCCACAGTCCGTGTAGCTGAAGCGTCCGCGCTCGAGCTCGATGACGGTGATATCAGCATCGCTGCCGGGCGCGAGCGTACCGAGCTCCGGCCTGCCGATCTCTCGCGCCGGGTTCACCGTCGAGCGACGGATGAGGTCTTCCAGGGGCACGCCCATCGCCAGAAATTTTGACATGGTCGTAATCATGCTCACCACCGCGCCGTTGATGTTGGCCGTGTGCAGGTCGGTCGAGATGGAATCAGGAATAAAGCCCTGCTTGACCGCAGGCGCGGCGTTGCGGAACCAGAAGCTCGCCGCGCCGTGGCCCACGTCGAAGATCACGCCGCGCTGGCGCGCCTGGAAGAGAATGTTGTTGACCTTGCCGTTCGCGTCGATGATCGGAAACTGCTGCGCGAAGACGTGCGTGTGGATGTCGCCGGGGCGCATTTTGGAAAGGACCAGCTCGGCGTAGGAACGCTCGGGCGGCCGCGGCCAGAAATCGAACATGACGGGGACGCCCGCCAGCCTCCCGCATTCCTCGGCCCGATCGACCGCGGCCCACGGCGGATGCTCCGAGTCCCACGGCTTTTCGGTCCAGTAGTGCGCCGTCTTGACGCCGACGATGACGCTCCGGAACTTGCTCACCGTCTCGGCGCAGAGCCGGGGGTCCATCTCACTTAGGTCCTGTTCTTTGCCGCTGTTCATGCCGGCGGCGACGATGTTCAGGAACGCCAGCACGCGCACCACGGAGTGATCGATGGCGTCGTGCTTCTCGCGAACGAACGTCTTGGCCCCGGAGCTGCCGGCGTCGACGATGGTGGTCACCCCGGACGAGAGCATGCTGTCAGGCAGGATCCCCAGCGGCGGAACGCGCGAGGCTGCGCCTGGCTCGAACCAGTCCAGAGGGGCGCCGCCGTGGCCTACGTGTACGTGGATGTCGATAAGGCCCGGCGTCACATAAAGGCCAGTCACGTCGACCACCTTGCGAGCCTTGGCGGGCGGAATGCCCTTCTCGACCGCGGCGACCCTGCCGCTCTTCACCGCGACATCCCTGACCTCGTCAACGTGGCTCGCCGGATCGATGACGTGACCGCCTTGGAGCAAAAGGTCGTAGTCATGACTCGCGCCAGGGTTAGGAGTAGACTGGGCCGCCGCTGCGCCTGCTAAGGCAAGCGTCATCACGATGTGGAGCGACGCTTTGCACATTACACCCTCTCTATCAGTGGCTCCGTGCGGTCTGTGGCCGACAAGCACTCAACACGGAGCGCGCGGAGCATCGCTGCGACCTCTGTGTTGAAGGTTTCGAGGCGCGGAGGTCGCAGAGAACCTCCGTTTGATCGCAGCCCGGGCCGTGCCGAATCCGAATGTCCTCGGCGGCCGGAGGCTACTTCACAAAACGAATGATCCCGAAGCGCGTCGGGACGTGAAAGGTTTTTCCTTCCGGGATCGTGCTCCACGACATGAAGCGCCGCTGGGAATCGTCGCCGGGGCCGTCGGCGCGGTAGAAGTTGATTCGCCACTCCGAGCCCGGGCGCACGGCCTTGACGCCCATTGAGGCCACTGGGACGCGCATCTCGCACGTCCAGACATGGTCCCGCGCGTCCACGCGCGTCGAGTGCTCGAAGTGCGAGTCCCAGCCCGCGTCGTTAAAGGGTGTCTTGTCCTTGTCAATCTCGAGGTCGATCCACTGGTTGTTGGGCGCCACCTCAAACTCATAGTAGTGGTTGACGCGGGCGGGCTCGGGATTGACGAACACCTCGGCGACGTCGCGATTCCAAAGCTCCCAGCGCTCCTTGGCCGGATCTTCGCCTTCGTAGACGTTCAGGGTCGAGTACTTGCACCGGAAAGCGAAATAGACGTACGCGGCCGTCCAGCAAGCGGCCACTTGGGTATCAGCCTCGGGGTAAGCGCGCTGACCGCTCATATCATGCTCGAACCGGACCCACTCGGCGCGTTTCCATGCTTTCTTGGTCAGGTTGCCGTTGGGGACGAAGTCCCGGGGCGAAAACCTGGCGTCGATTCGGACGTTGCTTGTGTAAGGGCTGGTGTAGGGGCCCGTCCCTTCCTGTGAGTTCAGTCATGCCCTTGCCGGCGAGCGTCGATATTAACAGAGGTCCGAAGAGCGCCAAGGCGGCATGGCCGAGGCAGACTTTCACACAAATTCTCCCGGTTCGAGGCGGCGGCTTCATACCGGACGCAAAGGTTATCATACCTCGGCCCGCTCAGCATGTATCGCTGTAGCGGCGTCTATAACGGCCGGCGGCCACTCTATGACCGCCGTCCGGCGGCAGGGCAAGCTTCGACCGCCGCTACAGAAGAAATGCGGGCGGGACGCCCGCGCTCCCGGCTTGAAACTCGTTCCAGCGCGAAGTACCATCGGGTCTCTCGGGTCGGAAGGGCGGCTGCCACGCCTCCGTACGGCTGGCCGCCAGGGTAGTGATGAAGAAAATCCTGATTGCCGAAGGTGACCCGCCTCTGCGTCATGCCCTGCAGAAGATGCTCGAAGCCGCCGGCTTCTCGGTGGAGAGCGTGAAGGACGGCGCTGAAGCCCTGGCGAGGCTGAAGCGAAAGAAATTCAACCTGGTGCTGCTCGACCTGGGGCTGCCGAAGGTAAGCGGGCTCGAAGTCCTCGAACGTATCTACGCGAAGGCCACGCGCCAGAAAGTTGTGGTGATGACGACCGATGATACGCCGGCCACGGTGCTGCGCGCGGTGCGCCAGCAGGCCTACCACTATATCCGCAAGCCCGTTCCCCCGAAAACGCTGGTCGACGTGGTGACCAAGGCGCTCCGGGCGTCCGCCGAGGTCCCGCCGATTGAAGTGCTTTCCGCGCAGCCCCACTGGGTGGAGCTGCTCGTGCCCTGCCAGCTCGAAGCGGCCGAGCGCATCCAGAGCTTTCTGATGGGGCTCAAAGCCGACCTGCCCGACGACCTTCGCGAATCGGTCGGACTGGCCTTCCACGAGCTGCTCACCAACGCCATCGAGTGGGGCGGCAAGCTCGACCCCAACCGCAAAGTGCGGATCGCTTATCTGCGCGGGCGCAGGATGCTGCTCTATCGCATCGCCGACCCCGGCGCGGGCTTCAACCCGGAGGGACTGGAGCACGCGGCGGTCAGCAACCCGTCGAGCGAGCCCTATGGCCATATGCGCGCGCGGGAAGAAAAGGGCCTGCGTCCCGGCGGCTTCGGCCTTGAGCTCGTGCGTCAGATGGTGGACGAGCTGCTCTACAACGAGGCCCGCAACGAGGTGCTCTTCGTCAAGTACACGGACTAGGGAGGACAGAAGGCAGAGGGCAGAAGGCAGAAAGCAGAAGGCAGAAAGCAGAAGGCAGAAGACAGCGAGTCGGAGATTTCCTCAAGACGAGCGTTACTCATTGACCAGGCAGATTCAGAGTTCTTCGCGCAGAGTAGGCGCTACGCGCCTGCGCCCGCTTCGAGGCTTGTTCGCATCTAAAGTTTGCGGATGCTATACTCGAATCGAGTGAGGAGCGGCGAAGATGATGAGGGCGATTATGAAAAAGATGCGGATGCCGTTTTGGGTTTTCCTTACCATCGTGGGGTGCGCCTCGCTGGGCCGCATTTACGGACAGCGGGTGGAAGCTGCCGCCGGCGATGGGGCTGTGACGGACAGCCTCGACGCCTTCGCCAAAGTCTACGCCGTGGTGCAGAGGAACTATGCCGAGCCCGTCAGTCCGGACCGCGCGATACTCGGCGTCTTCGGCCCCCAGGGCAACAGCAACGTGGGCGCGATTTCGGGCATGCTTCGCACCCTCGACCCCCATTCCAACTTCTTCGACTCGAAGACCTTCGCGCGGCTCCGCGAGACCCAGGAAGGCAAGTATTACGGCGTGGGCATGAGGATCCTCACCGTGCCCGGCAAGATGGGCCAGTGGATGACCACGGTGATCGAGCCCATGCCCGGCTCCCCGGCTTTTCGCGCCGGTCTGCGGCCGGGCGACGTCATCCTGAAGGTCGACGGCAAGTCCGCCGACGGCCTGGACGACGAGACGGTCGCGAAGATGCTCAAAGGGCCGAGGGGCACCGTGGTCCACGTCACGGCCAGCCGCGAAGGCTACGACAAGCCGCTCGAGTTCGCCATCGCTCGCGACGAAATCAGCGGCCTGAGCGTGGACGACTACTTTTTCGTCCGGCCAGGAATCGCCTACATTCACCTGGCGGGCTTTTCAGAAAACACCGGCGAGGAGCTGACCCAAGCCTTGCGGAAGCTGGGTGACAAGGACCTCAAGGGCCTGATTCTCGATCTGCGCGGCAATCCGGGAGGCCTGCTTCAGGCGGCCGTGGATGTGTCGGACCACTTCCTCGAGAGGCGCCAGCTCATCGTGTACCACAACGGCCGGCACGCCAAAGAAGAGCGCTACTACGCCAAGCACGGCGACCACGGCGGCGATTACCCTATCGTCGTGCTGATCAACCATAACAGCGCCAGCGCCGCCGAGATCGTCACGGGAGCTCTGCAAGACCATGACCGGGCCCTGGTGATGGGCCAGACCAGTTTTGGCAAGGGCCTCGTACAGAAGGTCTTTGCTCTGAGCGAAGGCACGGGCCTGCTGCTGACGACCTCGCACTACTATACGCCGAGCGGGCGGCTGATCCAGCGAAACTACACCAACGTCTCGCTCTACGATTATTTATACGCGCCCCAGCAAGGGCCCTCCCCTCGCGTTGATATCCACCGCACCGACGGCGGCCGCGAGGTCTTCGGCGGCGGAGGCATCACGCCCGATATCAAGCTGGATGAGCCGGCGTACACTCCGGTCGAAAACAAACTGCTGGCGAGCGGCCCCTGCGGGAACTTCCTGCAGTGCGGCGCGTTCTTCGAGTTTGGCAAGCACTACCTCGGGATCCACAAGACGGTGCCGCGCGACTTCGCCGCCGACGATCAGGCGATCGAGGCGTTTCGCGGTTTCCTCGAAGGAAAGGGCCTGAAACTTTCCCAGAAGGACGCCCAGGGCAACCGTGATTTCATCAAGGACCACATCCGCGACGTGCTCATCAACATGATTTACGGCGAGGACCAGGCGCGGCGCCTCAGCGTGGTGGACGACGCCGAGGTCAAACGGGCGATCGAAGCCCTTCCTCAGGCCGCCGCCTTGATCACGCGCGCCCGGAAATACATGGCGAGCCACGACGCGAGCCGTCCCAGCAGTTAAAGAGCCGGCAGTTAAAGCAGGGTAGCGCAGAGTCTCGCTTTTCAGAGACTCTGCGGTTCTTCGACGGTTCGGGCTCAAAGACCGCAGAGTTCGAACAGCCCGAACTCTGCGCTTTTACCAACGAGGGTTCGGCGCATCGAAGCACGCCAGGGGGGCCTCATTAACGAGTTTCAGCAGCCGAGGTAAGAGCAACAGAGCCACCCCCAAAGTTCTTCGCGGTTCGGGCTCAAAGGCCGCAAAGTTCGAACAGCACGAACCGTGCACTCCCTCCCGCCTTAACCATTCACAGAACGGTGCGTCCAACCAAATTCGGGGAACACGAAACCGAGAACCCGCGTAATCTCGAACAGGAGGACTTCGAGGACTCATGGCAGTGGCGCTGCTCGCGAGCTACGGCCCCGCGCGTCGGGCAACGCGAGCCGATCCTATGGTGGCGGCGAGATATGAGTAGTCGATGATGGGCGTGATCCTTGGGTGGCGCAGACATCGCTCTTTGATGTCTGCGAAGATTCGT
This sequence comes from Acidobacteriota bacterium, assembly GCA_003224635.1. Classification (GTDB taxonomy): domain Bacteria; phylum Acidobacteriota; class Terriglobia; order UBA7540; family UBA7540; genus QHZK01. The sequence goes on from QHZK01000281.1 coordinate 7,709, forward strand.
GCGGCTTTGTCCGAGGCATGCCAAACCCACGCGTGTTCGTGCCGTCAGTAGGCTCTGATAGTGGGCTATCAGGCAAAAAACGGCCTGCCGCCAGCAGGCACTGGCCGTGGCTACACCCGGCCCCACTCCCAGTATACCACCCCCAAATGAGACAATGGGGACGCGTGGGACGCATGGGACAAATTATTTCTCCCACAAAATCAACGAGTTGCAAAGGAGAAGCCGACGCCTCGATGTTTCCCGTGAAACATTTCCAGCCAATCGAGCTCCGGGAGAAGACCTTCGTAACTTAGCCTGCGGTCCCTCAGACGTTCCATCGCACGCGATGGTGAAATGCGGTGATCAAGTACCCGCTGAGGTTCCGGGCAACTGCCGGCTCAAGCCGCAGACGAGACGCCACGTCCATCGCCACTTCCTCCAGGAATTTCCGCGGCGCGCCTCCGTAAAGAGTAGAAACGTTACCGCCTTGACGCGGTCTCTTGCATCGCCATAGACCAGCACCTTGCCCGAGATAAGCAGGCCGTTCACAGGTCCAGGCAGGAACTGGACGCTCGAAGGCAATTGCGCAGCTCGTGCGGCAATCGACGTCACCATCAGCCCGAGCCAAATCGTCCGCATCATAGTGCAGACTCTATCCGCCTCGCAGTGGACGTGCAATTGGAATTGCTCGGTTGGGCAACCCTGGCGTCGGTCACACTTGGACGGACGTTCTTCGAGACTATTCCAGCAACCTCGAGTTGAAGGGATCGGATTGGCTGCCACTTTGGAGATCAGTCTGTATAGGCTTCATCGGTGCTTCTGTGGCGCTTCTATGCGAACCAGTCCTTGGTATGGACGCGTCACGGTTATCATTGATTCGTACCGCGGCTTGTGCGTTCCGCTCTGGCAAGTTCAAGTGCTCGCGCAGGAACTTAAAGGTGCCTTTCCCACTGATGGTGTGGCCGCCATTGAAGTACTCGATTTCTGTTTTGTCGGCCAGGTCGAATTGCGTGTACAGCCAGCGGACCTTGGCATATTCGTGCGCCACCCATTGGTCCTGCCCGACGCGATCGTGATGCCCGCGCTCCACCATGAATGGACGCGGCACCATCAGGTAGGTCATCTCGGCATAGTCGAACGTGCTACCCATATCGAAATAGGGCATCTCCCACTCGATCGTGTACATGAAGCTGAAACGTTGATCCGTGGCCGCGACCTTCTGGGTCCAGTTATTGAAATCGCCGGAGCAGATCGAAAGGGCGTAGCGCTCGAGAATCGCCGGCACCCGCACGGCTGTCTCGCCGCCGTAGCTGAGGCCATAGAAGCCGATACGCTTGCCATCCACCATGGGCAGCGTCTCCAACCAGCGGAGGATCTGATCGTGCTGGCCG
>QHZK01000282.1 GCA_003224635.1 Acidobacteriota bacterium
GCAGATGATGGACGTGTTCGAGCGTTACGGGCGTAGCGTTCTCGCCATCGAGCGCGTCGAACCCAAGGCCGTCTCCGCCTACGGCATCATCCACGGGCTGCCCGTCCCCGACCGGCATTGGGACGGCCGGCTGTTTCGCATCGACGACATGGTGGAGAAGCCGGCGCCGCGCCAAGCGCCTTCCAACCTGGCCATCATCGGACGCTACATCCTTACGCCTGCCATCTTCAAGGAACTCGCCGCCACCCGCCGCGGCACGGGAGGCGAAATCCAGTTGACCGACGGGCTTCGGGGTCTGCTGGCGAAAGAACCCATCTACGGTTATCTGTTCGAGGGCAAACGGTACGACGCGGGAGACAAGCTCGGATTCCTGCAGGCGACCGTCGAATTGGCGCTCAAGAGGCCGGACCTGGGAAAACCTTTCCGGGATTACCTGAGGAAACTCAAACTGAACCGGCATTAGCTTAGCTACTTTTCGGTGCGAAAGTGATCGATTTAGGCCAATGTTCTTGCATGCGCGTTGTGACGGATTTTGTTCGAACGTTCATTTTTTGCTGTTGGTAGCACATTAAAATGTCCGGTTTTTATAGCACATGATCTGTCCGGTTTCGCTTTTCCTTCGGCGCTGACCGAAGGAGCCCGTAGGGCGACTGAGGTTAGCCGCCAAAAAACGCCGCCCCCTACCCCATCTCGCGCCGGTGGTCAGCCCGCTCCGACTGCAGAATCGCCCACAGCGGTGGACTCTTCTGCAGGTTGAAGTCTTTCATCCAGGTACGTGCGGCCTTCGCTCGAGGCCTGGGCCAAGCGCAGCCCTTTCACTCACTGCTCGCTCGCAATCTTGTCCTGCACTACGCGGCCCCAGGTCGAACGATTTCAGAGCTGCGCGCTGAGTCGATGCTCTCCAGCAAGTGAGCTGAATCCTTGCCGGTTCTTCTGCCGGTCTAACCGGTCTAAGACGATCACCGCTTCACGGCCGCGATGGAGCAGCCGAATCACCGGGTGGAGACGGTGTTCTTTCAGCTGCCGGCTCGGTCATTCTAAAGAGCGCGTGCGCGTAAGCCTAGTGCCGCTCGCGTTGGGCCTGATCCGACACGAGATCAGCCTCAGTCCGGGGCGAGGCCGGCACGCCAATCCCGATGCGCTCAAGGCCGCGATTGAGATCACCAAAGGTGCCCAAGTTGCGGTGCCCCGGACTACCGGGGTACTGGAGTTGCGGAAAGATCCCTTCGCGGCTATCAGCGAGGAGGAACTCGACGAATACATCCGCTCCAGCGGCGTGGATCCCTGCGACCCGAAGCCTGTCGTGAACACGGGGAATGCAATAGAGCCCGGTGGTATCTGGACGGTAGGATTGACCTTCTCAAGAAAGCCGCGTAAAGACTTGCTGCGTGCGGCATGATGTGCAGGGAGGAGTCCAAAGCATTCGTCGAGGGCAGGATCGACCCAAGGCAGTCAGCTCGGCAGGGAACGCTAGCCGAAGAGTCCAACGCCTGTTCGGCCACCATGGGGAGAACGAGCCATGCGGGTTAGCGGGATGCCCGGTTTATCCTTGCACTCAGCCTCAGTGGCGTTCCCAGAAGCTCCGGTAGAATACTCCGCCATTTGCCCCAGAATCGAATCGCGCATCGCCTCGTAAGGGTGTCCGAGTCCTAAACTGGCGACGCGATGACTTTTGCGGCGAAGGATCAGAAGGGAAACTTCGACCTTTCGTTCCGGCTGATGACGACCGAGCTAGGCGACCACCCCGTCTCTACAGAGTCGGCGTCCCGGAGTAATTCGCTTAGGCGGGTGAATATCCGGCCCGTGCGCTCCCTTGTCCACGCTTCGACTGTCGCCCTTGCGAGCGACTCCGCATGACTCGGGGCCGGTGTGGGTCGCTAACCTTTCACCGTATGACTCTTTCATTCACTACACCTCGCCGGTTTAACCGGCGCACAGGAGGCAATTCATGCGTGCCGATTTATCCCGGAGAGAGATGATGAGAGCCGTAGGCGCGACGGCCCTTTTGGCGCCACGCGTTGACCGGGCCAGCGACATGGGGCTGCGCGGCGAAGGTCCCGACACGCCCAAGATATGCCTGGAAATGGGCGGTGGCAGGCTCGCGGCCAGCGACCTGGACGAGGCCGGTGTGCGGCGGGTGAAGCAACTCGGCGTGGACCATGCGCTCATGGGAGGGCCGCCGATTCCATGGGAAGAAAGCCAAATCCGATCCATCATGGAGCGTCTCAAATCGGGTGGTCTGACGCTGGGGAACATGATGATCGCCGGATTCCCGAATGCCATCTATGGAAGGCCCGGGCGCGACGAGGAGATTGAAAAGGTGCGCCGGTCGATTCGCGCCGCCGGGAGGGCAGGGCTGCCGGTGGTAGAGTACAACTTCTATGCGCACAGGTTAGTGGAGGGCTACTACGCGGAAAGCGGTAGGGGCGGCGCCGGACTGACAGCATTCGATTACGACCGCGTCAAGGACCTGCCTCCGCTTTCGGCAGAGGGCGCCCACAGCCTCGAGGAGATATGGAGCAACATTAGCTATTTCTTGAGAGCGGTCGTGCCGGTGGCCGACGAGTGCGGCGTCCGGCTGGCTTTGCATCCCAACGACCCTCCGGTTCCTCTCAGCCGCGGGTCTGGTCAGATCATGGCCAGCCTGGAAGGGTGGAAGCGGCTCATCGAAATCGTTCCGAGCAAGTCGAACGGCATCACGTTTGACTGTGGCGTGACGCGCGAACTCGGCGAGGATCCGGTGGAGGTATGCCGCTATTTCGGGACGAGGGACCGCATCAACCACGTGCATTTCCGAAACGTGCGCGTTCGAGCGCCGCGTGAAAAGTACACCGAGGTGTTTCTCGACGAGGGCGAGGTCGACATGTTCGCAGTGATGAAGGAACTCGTGCGGCAGAAGTACCTGCGGCTGGTCTACCCGGAGCACCCGCGCGGGCTTGACGCTGACCGCGAGCACCCCGGTTTCAAGTCAGCCTACCCAGGGGGCGGCTCGTACGTCGGCTTCGCATACAACGTGGGCTACACTCGGGCCGTTCTGCAGGCGGCCTTGGCGCCTTGAGAAGAAGTTGGCGGGGCTTCGCCGGCCCCGCTGGACGAGGCTGTCAGGAAGCCCGTGAATGGAGGGGCGTGAGGACGAAGGCCATCGCTCTGACGTTGGTTGGAATCGGCTTCCTGATTATGGGATTCGCTACCGCCGCCCTGGGCGCAAGGCTGGGTTAAGCGTGACGGGTTGTGACGGAGGGCGAAAAACCGATCATAATGGCCCATTGGAGCTGGAGCCGCACCGTCCCCTTGAAAATCAGCCTCAGAGACTTGGCTGGGGGACTGGAGTCGCGTGCCGTCAGTTCCTCGACCTGCGGCACCGTTTGCGCAAAGGAGTGTGCAGCATCCTTCGACCTCGTCGTCTGCGAGCCTTTCTGGTGGTTGTTCTGTTAGTCGCTTTCGGCAAAGGGTTCGGCGCACTTTCGCAGCAGGGGGTTCCGATTAGGTCCACCGAGCAGGCGGAACAGGCACCGCCCGCTTCCTTCGATGTGCTGTACCAGTCGGGAATCAGTTCTCTGCGCGCAGGACAGGCCGACAGGGCCGTCGAGGCGCTCACTCAGGCTGTGCGTCTAAACCCCAACAGCAAGCCCGCGCGCTGCGCTCTGGGACAAGCCTTCATCAACGCCGGTCAGCAGGTTGAATCCATCGAACAGTTTCAAAAGTGCGTGGAACTCGCTCCCAGCGACCTCCAAAGTCAGTACAACCTCGGCCAAGCGTACCTCCGGCTGGCGCTTACGACTGCCGGTAAAGTCTTGGAAAGCGGTGACACCTCGTCTTACGCACGGCGGATCTTCGCGGAGAACTATGTCGGTAAGAAAGCCTTCACGGAAGCCGAAACTCAATACCGCCTGGCTTTGCAGGGCGAGCCAGAAGCGAGGGACTTGCACCTAGCGATCGGGGACTTGTACCTGCGGATGGGAAAGCCGGTGCAGGCTCGGGCCGAGTTCCGGAAGGTCCTGGATGGAATTCCCGTTTCGCTGGCCGCTCGCTACAGGCTCGCGGAGGTTGACTTCCTCCAGGGAGACTTCGCCTCGGCCCTGGCGTGGCTTCGATCTGCGATTAGGCTCGACCCAGGATTTCTTCGGTCGCACGCTGATTTTCCGGAACTGGCGGCGTCGGGATCTTCTCTGGGCGACGTGTGTTCGAGGCTTTCTAAGTTTGCGTTAACGGCGCCAGACGACTCAGCTCTCACGTTCCTGAAGGGCACCTGCCGCCGAAATCTGCCCCCGAGAACGCTTCGGATGCCAGGCAACGCCGTCTCGGGCGACACGCGACCGCCAGCGCTCGTCTCGGCAGGTGATGGGCACGAGTTGACGGCTAGCGAGCTATGCTTGGCCGGCCTTTGCAAAGCCTGCGAGGATCGCCTGCGAAGCGCCTTGACCGCCCGTTTCGCGAACACAGAGACAGTGTCTGAAGTCGGCCAATGTGAGTATGAGGCGGGCGATTATGAATCGGCTTACCGCTATTTTCTGGACCTGGCAAAACAAGATGCAAAGCACCTCGCGTCACTTTATTGGTTGCAGGAGTCTGCGCGACGATTAGCAGCTCAATCCTTTGACCGCATCAGGCAGATCGATCCGGATTCCTATCTGGTTCACGTGTTAAGCGCGCGGTCCTGGGAGGAACAGCAGCAGACAGCCCGCGCCATTCAGGAGTACAAGGCGGCCATCGCCCGTCGACCTGACGCCGTTAACGTGCGTGTGCTTCTTGGCCATCTCCAATGGAAGTGGCAGCAGTACGACGACGCCTTGCAGCAGCTCATGGAGGCTCTGCGGCTCGACCCTGCCAACCCGGCCGCGAGTTACCTGGTGGGCGACATCTGGGTGCAAAAGCATGATCCGGAAAAGGCTTTGCCCTACCTAAACAAGGCTCTTTCTCTGCGACCGGGATTCCTGAACGCTGAGGCGTCGCTGGGTCGGGCGCTCGCCCAACTGGGCAGGTTCCAGGCAGCTCTTGAGGAGCTGAACACTGTCGCCTCAGCCGATCAGGATGGCTCCATCCACTACCAGCTTTATCAGGTGTATCTCAAACTGGGCAGGAATGACGATGCCAAGGCCGCCTTGGCCGTCAGTGAAGGGATACGCTCGCGGCATAAGGGGGTCCTCCTAGATCTTCCGTGAGGCCAATCTGCCAACGAACCACGTATTCATTTTCAACTACATAGCTGAGAGGAGGTGCCGCCCGAAAGCTCCGTCTCGGGAAAACTGCTTGACGGGCAGTGTCCTAAAAGTTAGGACACTACCGGACAGGCAGTGGGCTCTAGCACATGCTAACGACACGCCGGCTGCGCCTCCATTGAGCTCTCCCGGCTTTGCGTCTAGAATCTTCCCGATGGCTTCTCGGCTGATTTTCGCTCTGTCATTTTTGCTGGCTTG
>QHZK01000264.1 GCA_003224635.1 Acidobacteriota bacterium
GACTGCCTGATCCACCGCGAAGCTCGAACCTTTCTTCGGAACAGCCCGCAGCGGAACATGCGCTGGCCGTTTTCTATGTCGTCCCTTCCGACGTCGCCTACGAACGGTCCGTTCATCAACGCATTATCGAGGCGACCCAAGACGTTCACGCTTGGTATCAGTGTGCGAGTGGCGGTCTGACCTGGAAACTGGCCTTCCCCGAAATCGTCCGGGTCTATTTTGCCGACCACACTCGCGAATTTTACCGAGATAACGGTAACTGGTGGGGTTCTCTCTTGGCCGAGATGGGCTCGAAAGGTCTCCCCATCTGGTCGCCTGGAACGGTAGCCGCGGTTTGGGCGCGCGGAGCAGGGTTTTGGGCGGGCGCCGCGCAATGGTGCGGGATCGACTGCGGTGTGGCTCTCCTCGGAGTTGAAATGTTTCCGGAATTCAACAGGTCGGAATGGTCTGGCGGGACGTGTCCGGGGGGAGTCGGAGTGGGCGCCTGGCCCTGTACGCCCGATGGGGCCTATGCCCACGAGCTGGGGCACACTGTGGGTCTTCCACACCCATACGACGTGCCGTCAACCCATGACGACGCCTTTCACAGCGTCATGCAAACCCACTGGAACTATCCCAATTTCGCTTCCGGCTCAGAGTCCCCGTGGGGCTTCCTGACTCTCGAGAGACAGACCCTGCGGTCGAATCCGTTCATGCATACGGACATCGATCTCTTCCAGCTACACCCCGGCTGTGATGTCGTCAATCTTCCGTCCAACGGGGAGGCGCCAATCGCCGATTTTCAACTGGATGCGGATGGACTTGTCCTCTCCACAACCAATCTATCACAAGGAGGATCACTCTATTACTGGACCTTCGGCGACGGAAGCGTCAGCAATGAACTGAACCCAATCCACACCTATGGGCAGTCCGCCAACTTTCCCGTAGCCCTTCGCGTGAGCGGCGACAATTCCGTAATCGACCTTGCCCAAGGCGAGGCGGCCCTGGGGGCTTGCCCCAGCTTCATCGCCAAGGTGACGATCAATTTGGGGCCTCTTGCCAATGACGACGCATTGACGCTCCTCTCCACTTTGACGCCGAGTCCTACCAGCAACGGCGTGCACCCGCCGACCGAGGACGTTACTCTCTGGGTCGGAAGGTTTCACACGACTATTCCAGCGGGTTCTTTCAAACCGGCGAAGGGTCGGCAACTCGAGTTCGACGGGATACTTCAAGGAGTCAACGTTAAGGCCAGGATTCGACCGCTGGGGAAGAGCCGATTTCGGATAACCGTAGACGCGAACGGCGCGGAGCTGGCTGGATTGGAATCCCGCAGCGCCGTCGGCCTTACTATCGGGGACGATAGCTGGTGCGGAGCCGTCGCCGTCGAGTGAGTAAACTGACTCAGCAGAAATGTGGGACTACAGTCCCATGCCTTCCTCGGGTCCTGGTGCTGGAGTCTAGCTGACAGTGGGATAGGAGGAGAGGTCCCATATTCAAAAAAAGACCGGCTGCCCAAAGCGCGGGAAGGGGGGCGCTTTGCTCAGCACGAGGTGTGCCGGTCACACCTGTGGGGCGGCCCGCTCCGGGGCCACTGAAACAGGCGATCACAGCGAAACCCGCTGCGGCTCAACTGACGTGGCGCCGCCTCTTTAAGAGGAGGAGAGAAGACAATGTGCAGCCGAACCCCGGTACTGCTTGCCGCAGTCCTGCTCCTTGGTCTCGCAAGCGCGAAAACGAGCCGAAACCTGGCGGAGCCCGGTCCAAGCCCTCAGGTCTCCGGCGGCACGGCAAGCCATATACAGACCGTGTTCCTCATCGTGATGGCAAAGCACAACTGGTCGTCAATCAAGGGCAACACGAACGCGCCCTACATCAACGGGACGCTGCTTCCGATCGCTTCCCACGCCGAGAGTTACTACAACCGCCTGCGCATCCACCCCGACCTGCCGAATTACGTCTACTTGGAGGCCGGGAGAAGCTTGGGTATTGTGACCAACGACCCTCCGAGCATCAACCACCAAAATGTGACCAGCCACCTCGTCAGGCGTCTTGCGGACGCCGGCATTTCGTGGAAAGTCTACGAAGAGAGTATCGGCGGCGACGTTTGCCCGCTGACGGATAGCCTTCCTTACGTCGTCGCGCACAATCCCTTTGTCTACTTCGACGATATGACCGGCAGCCTCGATCCGAACAGCGATGACTGCATCGCGCACATCCGGCCCTTCACGGAACTGGCCCTAGACCTCCAGCAGGGTACCGTGGCGCGTTACAACTTCATTGTCCCGAACCGATGCAACGACATGGCCACCAGTTGTGACGGACGGAATCAGATCCGGAAAGGCGACACCTGGCTGTCTCAGAATGTGCCCGTCATTCTGAACTCGGCAGCCTACCAGAGCGGCGGCGCGCTCTTCATTACCTGGGACCAAGCGGAGATCGGCGATGGTCCGATCGGGATGATCGTCCTGTCGCCTTTCGCCAGAGGGAATGGCTACCAGAATTCCACCTACTATCATCACGGGGCCATGTTGCGCACCGTCGAGGAAATCTTCGGGCTCATTCCACCTCTGACGCAGGACATCGCCCACGACGCGGACCTGAGCAAGATGTTCGCCGTGTTCCCTTGATGTGCAGGCTGCGATGTGTCGGACAACCGGGCCGCTGGCAAGGCCGGTCTTTAGACCCAGCGGGAGACCATTCCCTCACCCCGGGCCATCTCCTCGAGATGCCGGGCGAATCGATGCGCAAGAAGCGGGCGGTCAGTTTCTTTCGATAAGTCACAGTTGAAGGTCAACGCGTGAGGAGCTCAAGGGCGCGCTTAGTCTCAAGTAGAAGCACTGAGCGTTTGGGGGAAGGTGCACAATGAGGGTCTTGGTTCCCGTCGGTCTCTGTTTAGGCTTGATTGCGTCGGCTCACTCGGGCGCGAACAGAGCCGTCCATAAGCAGAACAAATTCCCGTCTGAAACGGGTTACAGACTCGGTGCGATTCGCGCTTCTAAGGTTTCGGCCTCCGCGAGCTATGGCAGACCGCCTCTGAGCTTCGAGGCCAACCGCGGCCAGACCAATGACCAGGTAAAGTTTCTCGCTCGCGGGCGGGACTATGCCCTGTTCCTGAGCGCGACCGAGGCGGTCCTCTCTTTCAAGGAGCCGGCGGCAGCCTGCGGGGCGGGGCACGCCACAGGACAGCCGGCAGGAGACGCCGAGTCATCGGCTCCGGTGGAGATGAAGCTCGTGGGTGCGAGTCCAGCTCCCAAGGTCTCGGGAGTAGAGCGCCTGCCTGGTATCGTCAATTACTTTGTCGGGGATGATCCCAAGGATTGGCGGACCAGGGTGCCCACCTACGCCAGGGTGCGATATGACGACGTCTATCCCGGCATCGACTTGGTCTACTACGGCAACCGGGACCACCAACTGGAGTACGACTTTGTGGTTGGGCCGGGGGCCGACCCCAAAGCCATTCGTCTGAGTCTGGAAGGCGGAGGCGCGCTGAAACTGGATGCTCACGGCGACTTGGTTTTCGAGGGGACAGGCAGAGAGGTTCGGTTCCACAAACCCCGGCTCTACCAGGAGAGGGGCGGCAAGAAACAGGACGTGTCAGGGCGCTATGTGCTCAGAGGCACACACCAAGTTGCTTTTCGTGTGGCCTCTTATGATGCCAGCCGGCCCCTTATGATCGATCCGACTTTAAGCTACTCGACTTATCTGGGAAGCGCCAACTTCGACCAAGGAGACGGCATTGCGGCGGATGCCGCCGGCAACGCTTACGTGGCGGGATTCACGTCGGGGAGCGCCTTCAAGACTACGACCGGGGCCTACAGCACGACTTATCGCGGCAACACTGACGCCTTCGTCACCAAGTACAGTCCCAGCGGTTCGGTTGTCTACTCGACCTACCTGGGCGGCAGCGGCACCGATCAGGCTGTCGGCATCGCGGTGGATGCCACGGGCGACGCCTACGTCACCGGCCAGACCCTTTCGAGCAACTTTCCTACCACGGCAGGAGCTGCCAGGACCACGTACAGCGGCAAAGGCGACGCCTTCGTTGCCAAGCTCAGCGCCACCGGCTCCTCGCTGGTCTACTCCACTTACCTGGGCGGCAGCGGCCCGGACCAGGCGCGCGGCATCGCCCTCGACGCTTTGAACAACGCCTACGTCACCGGTCAGACCTTCTCCACGGATTTTCCCACTCTGAGCGCCCTCCAGACCGCCAATAGTGGCAATCAGGACGCCTTTGTGGCGGAGTTGAATTCGAGCGGTTCCTTGGTCTATTCCACTTATCTGGGGGGCAGTGGCTTCGACCAAGCCAACGGCATCGCGGTCGACTCGTTAGGGCGAGCCTATGTGACAGGCTACACTAACTCCTCCAATTTCCCTGTAGCCAATGCCCCTCAGGCTGCGTGCAAGAGCTGCCCTAACGTGAACGATGCCTTTGTCACCGAGATCGGGCCCGATGGGTCCGCGCTCGTCTACTCCACTTATCTGGGCGGCAGCGGCGACGACCACGGCCTGGGCATCGCCGTGGACGCCCTGGGCAATGCTTACGCCACAGGTTTCACTTTCTCGCCTGACTTCCCCACTACCTCGGGCGCTTACCAGCGGTCCTTACTCGGTTCAGTCAGCGCTTTCGTGGCCAAGGTCAGCGCCAACGGCTCCTCACTCGGCTACTCCACCTACCTGGGGACGAGTGGTTCCAGCTACGGCCAGTCCATCGCCGTGATGGCCGGTATCGCCTACATAGCCGGGGTGACAAACGCGAGCAGCTTCCCCATGGTGAGCCCTATACAATCCACCAAGGCCGGAAATCCCGACGCTTTCGTGGCCGAGATTCTCTTTCCGACGACCGTGACTGTGTCGCCCGCGTCGCTGAACTTTTCCAACCAGGCCGTGGGCATCGCCAGCGCGCCCCAAAGCGTGACGGTCACCAATGTTGGCGCCGCGCCTCTGGGCATCTCCAGCCTCACCGTGTCTGGGACTAACAGCGGGGACTTCGCCGTGGTCGGCTGCGGCTCTGCCGTCGCGCCCAACGGAAGCTGCACCGTAAGCGTAACTTTCACTCCCACAGCGACCGGAACGAGGAGCGCGACACTGACAATCACTGACAACGCCGCCGGCAGCCCGCAGACGGTGAGCCTGAGCGGGACAGGAACGACCTCGGCGGTCACTCTCTCGCCCAGTTCCCTGGCGTTTGGCAACCAGCAGGTCACCACCACCAGCCCGGTTC
>QHZK01000265.1 GCA_003224635.1 Acidobacteriota bacterium
GTTCCTCAACAGATTGTCTCTCTCGTCTGCTCCCCCGGGGTCGGGGACCTTTCCTTCGCACTGCTGATAGAGGAGGCTCAGCGTGCGATTTGCCAGGTTCCCCAGGTCATTCGCCAGGTCCGAGTTGTAGCGCTGGATCAGCCCCTCGTAAGAAAAGCTCGTGTCCTGTCCGAACGGCGCTTCGCGCAGCAGGTAATAGCGCAGCGCGTCGTTGCCGGGAGCGCCGAACGAGTCGAGGGCATCCACGATAGGCTCGGGGTACACCACGTTGCCCTTGGACTTCGACATCTTGTCCAGTTCGTAGTAGATCCACCCGTGCGCGAAGACCGTCTTCGGCAGAGGCAGCCTGGCGGCCATCAGGAACGCCGGCCAGTAGACGGCGTGGAAGCGGAGAATGTCCTTGCCGATCATGTGGACGACTTCGCCGGACGCGTCATGGCGCCAGTATTTCTGAAAGTCTGGCCCGCCTTGCTCGGCCTGAGCGTATCCGATGCCGGTCAGGTAGCCGGTAAGCGCGTCATACCACACGTAGAACACCTGCTCGGGATCGTCCGGCCAAGGAATCCCCCACTTGATGCGCTTGCGACTGACCGAAATGTCGCGCAGGCCGCTTTTCACGAAGCTGATCACCTCATTGCGGCGGAAGTCCGGCTGCACGAACTCTGGATGCTTCTGGTAATAATCGAGCAGCCGCTCCTCGAAAGCCGAGAGCCTGAAGAAGTAGTTCTCCTCGCTGATGAGCTCCGTCGGACGGCCGCAGTTTGGGCAAGCGACGGGCTCGCTGCCCTCGGAGACATACATCTCGTCGAAGACGCAATAGCGTCCCGCGTAGCGGCGCTTCTCGATCACGCCCGGCTCATTCTGTTGGGCAAGCCGCAGCATCCGCTGTACGGAGGCGACGTGATCGGGCTGGTCGGTCGAGACGAAGTGTGTATACTCGATGCCGAGTTTCTTCCAAAGCTCGATAAACAGCTTGCGCTTTTCCGCCACAAACTGGCGGGGCGAAACGCCCGCGTCCGCCGCGGCGCGCTCGAGCTTCTCCCCGTGCTCGTCCGTGCCGGTCAGAAACGCAACGTCATAACCGCACATGCGCTTGTAGCGCGTCAGCACGTCACAGACGATGGTGGTGTAAGCTGAGCCTACGTGCGGCCGGGCGTTCGGATAATACAGAGGAGTGGTCAGATAATACGTCTTCATCGTCACCTGGTGTCCACTTCGAACGCTTGGCGTCTTTGCGCCTCTGCGCGAGGTTTGTCAAGAAAGTCCGGCAAGCAAATCCCGCGCTCACTTCGACGCCTGCTCCCGATATGCCAACTGCGCCGCGAGGATCACTTCCTTCAGCGGCACAGACTTCTCCGCTGCCAGGCGCTGGCAGTCCTCATACTCGGGCGCGACGTTGAGCACTCGGCCGTCGCGCCGGGCCACTTTGACGCGCACCGCGCCGTAGCGGGTTTCAACCGTCACCAGCTCGCGGTCCAGCACCTTGCGGCGCGCCTCATAGATGCGCAAGCCAATCGTGGTGGTCTCGTCGAAAAGCAATTGGGCCAGCGCGTCGCTCCGCTCGGGAGGGCAAAGGATACTGACCTCGAGCCCCGGGCGGTTCTTCTTCATCTGGATCGAGCTGCACGTGACGTCGAGCGCGCCCGCCGCCAGCGCCCGTTCCACCAGATACCCGTAGAGCTGGGGGCTCATGTCATCCACATTGGCTTCAAGGACGGAGACGATCTCTTCGCCCGCGTCCGAGTTCGCGGCCTCAGCCCCGACACCCGACTCCCGACTCCCGAGTTCAATCCTCTGGCCGAGGAACAAACGCAGCAGATTGGGGTGGCCGCGCAAATCGCGCGCGCCCGCCCCGTACCCGATGCGCTCCACCTTCATGGGTGGCAGCGGGCCGAAACTTCGGGCGAGCGCCACTACCAGCGCGGCGCCCGTAGGAGTGACCAGCTCCGCATCCACACCCGAGGAATAAATTGGGATGTCGCGCAGCAATTCTGCGGTCGCGGGAGCCGGCACGGGCAGCGATCCGTGCGCTGCTTCGACGCGCCCGCCTCCGACGTTGAGCGGCGACGAGACCAGCTCCGACACTTCGAGCAGCTCGAGCCCCGCGCACGCGCCCGCCACGTCGATTATCGCATCGACGGCGCCGACCTCGTGGAAGTGAACTTTGGCCGCAGGCTTGTCGTGCAGCTTGCCCTCCGCCTCGGCGATCCGGCCAAAGACCTCGATCGCCCGCTCTTTTGCTGTCTTCGTCAGCGCGCTGCCTTCGATGAGCTGCTCGATGTCGCGCAGGTGGCGCTCCGGCTGCTTCTCAGGTACCACAATTTCCACGCGCGTTCCCGCGAGCCCCGCGCGCAGGACGTGCGACTGCTTGAATTCGTAGTCGCCTAGCGGAATCTTCCTGAGCTCGGCCCGTAGCCGCTCCGCCGGCAGGCCGGAGTCGAGCAGCGCGCCGAGAAACATGTCACCGCTGACGCCTGACGAACAGTCGAGATAGGCCGTTTTCAAGGTCCGTTGTCCTTGGTCCGTGGTCCTCGGTCCGTGGTCGGTTGTCGGAAACATTACTCATCGGCGGTCAGCAGCCGGCAAGCCCGAATAACCCGAATAAAACGTGATCCAGCCCGCCGCTGAAAGCCGACAGGGCCACTGACCACGGACAACTGACAACGGACGACATCCAATTGCGCGCGAGAACCCGTGCGGCCAAAGGCTCGAGTCAAATCCAAGCTTCTCCCGATACTATGCTTTCCTCGGAAAAGTTGTCAACGCGTGGCCGGAACTTACGGAACTTCGACAGCGCAGGTGGCGCGCCGAGACTCGACCTCTCGCGCGCCTTGCCGCTTGGGTCTCAGCTTTGTAGGAAACAAGCCGATTAATACCTCAGGAGCGGATGCGGAGCGAGCGGACGGGAGCTGGGTGGCCTTCTCCGGCGGCGAACCCGGCGGAGAAGTCGAACCCGGTGGAAAAACAAAGAGGGGCCGTGCTCAGGAGTGCGGCCATCCTGGGCAGCAGCGCCTACCCGCAAGGTGCAAGGAGACCAGACATGACACAGGCAACAATACTGGTGGTCGGAGGCGAAAGCATCATCGTGCAAGATTTCGAGAGCGGCCTCGAAAGCATGGGCTATGACGTTCCGGTTGTCGCCGCATCCGGCGAGGAAGCACTGCGCCAAGCGGGGGAGGTCAGGCCGGACCTGGCGCTCATCGACATCAACCTGAGAGGCGAGATGGACGGAATTGAGACCGCCGCCAGATTGCGCGAGCTTTTCGGCGTTCCGCCCGTCTACCTGGCCGCGCACGGCGATCAGGAGACGTTCGACCGGGCCAGGATCACGGAGCCTTTCGGCTACATCGTCCGACCGTTCGACGCCAGGGACCTGTACATCACCATCGAGATGGCCCTTTACAGGCGCAGAACGGAATCGAGATTCAAGCAGAGCGAACGGTGGCTTGCCGCGCTGCTCCACGCCACGGCCGACGCGGTAATCGCGGTCTCGACCGCGGGACTGGTGCTCTTCATGAGTCCCGCGGCCGAGGAACTGACGGGCTGGAGGCGGGAGGCGGCCCTCGGCGAGGACATCACAGCCATACTCGAAATTGTGAACGAAGAGACGCGCGAGCGGGCGGCCAATCCGGTCACAGAAGTCCTGCGCAAGGGCGAAGCTCTCGTACCACCCGGCGGATTTCAGCTCGCCTCCAGGGATGGGCAGGAAATCCCGGTTGATTGCCGTGCGGTACCCATCCGGGACGATCGTGGCGCCCTGACCGCGGCGCTGGTGATCCTTCGCGAAACGCTTCAAAGCGAGGCGCCGAGATTGGACAACCAAGGGAGGAAGCAGGCAGAGAGAGTCCTGGTGGCACGACAAGCTGGCGCCGCTCCATCCAGGTAGGAAATGGCTCGGCTGGACTGCGCCGGTCACCCGTTTAAGGCGAATGGGGCGAGACGAATTCGACGCCGCGCTCGTCGTTCAGCCTCTTGGTGGCTTGAAGGTCGAGGTCGGCCAGCGCGATCCTTCTGGTCGCCTGCTCCCCAAAAACCCAGACGGTCTGCCCGAGGATGGCGTAGTTCTGCGCCTCGCCTTGGTGACCGTCACGATACACGAGAACTGCCGGGACGGGCTTTTCGTCAATGGCCGATTGGGGCGCGGCCGCAGGCGGACGCGACTCCGCACGGGAAGCTCGTTCCTCTCGTAGCCTCTCGACTTCGTCCGTCAGCCTTTCGACTTGGCTCGCCAGCGCATCGTTTTGCCCTGGCGGAGCCGCTGGGGCTTCCTGAACCGGCTGGGAGTCCGTCGCTTGCGACCAGGGTGAGTAAAATGGCGAATACCAGAAAGGGGACACGAACAACGGCTGGACGAAGAAGCGCCGGCGAGGGAACCGATAACGGAAGAACGGACCGCCAAATCCGCCGTGCCGCCACTGTCCGGATAGCGATGGCATCACGATTCCCGTTCTCACCGGGGCCGTCCTGACCCGACCCATACTCACCGGGCGAGGCGCCGGACGAATCCCGGAAAAACTGGGACCCATTCTGACCGGACCGGAAGCGACCGAGCGTGGCGCGAAGCGGCGCTGAGCTTCGAGAGATGACGGCAGGGCCAGACCCGCCAACAGGACCGCAATGGCGAGCACGCGCTTCATGCCAATACTCTACCAGATTTTCGGCTCTGTGACATCTAAAAAATCGTAATATCGAGCTTGCTTTTCGCGCGCCCACTCGGTTCTCTGGGACGCCTGAGGGTTCCTACAAGCCAGAAGAGCTTCGAACAACATGTTTTCAGGAAACAACTTTCTCCCCCCGGCCCGCATCTGGATTTCAGACGACGAGTCCGTCCGAGTTTTTATGGCGGCGGGAGCTGCCGAAGTCGCCGAGGTGCGGAGTGCGTCTGCGACTTCGGTAAGGTCGCCCAAACGTCTCTGTTACTACCCATTCCGAGTCGAAGGAGGCTCCTCAGCATGACGCGCGCAAAGCCCGCACAACTTCTTCCTCTGGTCGTCTTGGCGTTATTCTCGACCTCTGCGGCGCGAGCCCAGGGGGTTCGAGTCTTCGTCATGGGCGGCGGATCGTTTCTCGAGGACGAGCGCTTCTTCACCCGCCTGGGTGACCGTTTCCGGTCGAACTACGCTTCCGGCGGGAAGATTACGTTTGGCGGTGAGTTCTCGCTCGCCCCGGCCTTTGGCTTCGAAGGCTCCTATGGGTACGGCCGCAACAACCTGCGGGTGACGGACCTCGCCGCCTCGCAGACACTCGCTTACGGCGTGCGCACGCAACGGCTGAGCGCGAACCTGGTCGCTCACAGCCCCGTCCCGGTCCTGGGCGTGCGTCCGTATGC
>QHZK01000266.1 GCA_003224635.1 Acidobacteriota bacterium
ATTCCCGACCGGTCGACCACCACGTCGGCGCGGCGCAACAGATCTTCCGGCGCGCGCCAGGGGTCTTTCAGGCTTTCGAGGGGCAGGGTGTTGACCACGAGCCACGTGGGTACGACATTGGTGATGGGTATTTGCGCCGGGTCGGCGCCGCGCAGGATTCGCGCCGCCAACTCTCCGGTCTGTTTGCCGATCTGGTAGAAGTCGGCGCCGTAATCAAACAGTGTTCCGCGATCGGGTCTGCCCGGCGTGATGCTGAACACCGGAATGCGCGCTTTCCGCGCGGCTGAGATCACGGAATCAACTGCGACGTTGACCGTGACGTCGCCGCCCACCCACAACCCCTGTGATCCTCGGGCGATCAGCGAATCCGCAGCTTCAAGGACAGCATTGGAGTTCTCGACGTTCGCTTCGAGCAACTCGATACCCAGTGCTTGGCAGGCTTCTCGGGCCTTCTCAGTGAAGACGCGCGAGTTGGCTTCGGCGGGATTCCAGGCGACCCCAACAGTCTTGAGGCGAGGGAACATTTCGCGGGCGATGCGGAAAGCCTCCGCGACTGGAAGGAGACTACCAATGCCGACCAGGTTGCGCGGATGGTCCAGAGGGTTGTCACGGCTGACGCCGACTCCGGCGACAGCCGGGTCGGCGACCGCGCCGAAAACCTGCACCGTCTTGCCGCCGCGGTTGGCGTTGGCCACCGCCTGCAGCGACAAGGTGCTCGAGGTTAGCAGCAAGTCGAAGTCAGCGTTGACCATCTCCTTGGCAATCGAGTTGGCGACGGCAATGTCACCCTGAGCGTTGTACTTCCGGATGACAATCGTCTTCCCGTCGACGAATCCGTTCTCCGTCAGACCGTCCACCATGCCACGGACGGCATCGTCCAACAGCATCGTGGAAGCATGCTGCAGAAGACCCACGCGTGGTATCCCTCTCGCACCGTGGGTTCGCCGGTTCAAATCGGAGAGCAACAGGACAGCGGACGCCAGAACAATCAGGACGACGCCCAGGGCGAGACGCTTGAGAATGACTAGCATGAAGTCGCTGGACCTTTGTCGAAAGCCGGTGGAGTTCCCCGCGCAGAGTTTACCACTACGTTGCCCGCAACGGGAACCGATATTCGCGTCACCGATATTCGCGTCGCCTTAGCAGAAGAGAAAACCAAAGGAAGCGAGAGTGCGTAGGCCAAGCATGGGTCCGGCGAGCCTCCGACTTGTGGCGTAGGTGACCAGGTAGTGGCGTCATTTGACACGACTAACTCGCGTTCGATCGCCTCAGGAGAATCTCCTTCCGGGTGTCGCCCTTGCCGTCAGTCGCTCTCGAGAAGTCCGACTGATCCACGGGACTCACCCCGCTCGGTGGGAGAATGTGTGGTCCGAGAACTGGTAGGAAGTAGGAACGGATCAATTTAGGTTGATTGCAGCGTCGTCTTTGCCACACTCACTGGCACTCCCTCGCCCGACTCCCTACGTCGAACGCCGTAATCACGGGCAGTTGATGCTTGAGTTTTTGCTCTACCGGGCCTTCGACGCGAAACCCACCAAAGTGAACACGCCCTCGTCGGGCAGGTCAATCTGCGCCGCTCCATCTTGAACCGTCACGGTGTTTGTTTTCATACCATCCTCATTTCGAGTCGTTTCGTACAGATCCCAGGCGGTGGCTGAATCGGCGCCCGTGGACAAGTTGACTTGGAGCCGGTTCGCGCCTCCTTCCTTGACGCCTACGATAGTCAGGGTATGTGTGGTCGGGTCGCGGAAGGCTGAGATGGTGAAGCCGGGAGCGTCGGTGCGTGCCGCAACTCGCTGCGAGCCGGGGCGCACGAAGTGATACAACTGGCGGGTGGCGTAGTAACGCTTCTTAGGTTTGTAGATTTGATCGTCGCTCGTGAAAAGCCCGTAGAAGCACATGCGGCGCGCGCACTCTTCATAATCATCAAAGGCGTCGAAGTAAAGGAGCGCACTCGCTCCCTGGTTCAAAGCGGTCAGTGCGCGCCGGTTAGCCGCCAATGAGAAGTTTTTCCAGTCGTTCTCGGCAGTCTTGTCCAGGTCGTTCAGGTCTCCGTATTCGGTCAGCCATACCGGGGTCTGAGGATACTTGCTGGCCTTTACCCGGCGGACCTGCGGTCCTACAGAATTCTCGCCGTAGGTGTGAAAACTGAAGACACCCACCTGCTTCATCAGTTCTGCGTCCTCAAGAATCGGGTCGATGTAATCGTTGGTGATGATCGCCTGGTCCGCCACCATCAGCTTGACGTCTCCCAGCCCTTCCTTCTTGAGGCGAGCCGCGACGGCGCCGAGGACCCTTGGCGCCTCTTCCGGGTCGATCCGGGGGCCTTCCGCAGGATAACAATCCGTTTCGTTAACCGGACTGAAGTACCCAAAATCGGCGCGAGCTTTGTTGCGCGCGTACATCAGCATCGACACCACTTCCTCGGCGAACTCGGGGTACATCGCCGGACTGAGATGCGATAGGACCCCCACCTTGGTGCTCTTGCCGCACACAGCGTGCTTAGGCGCGGGCGCCTTGTCATCGGCCATCCAATCGGGCACAGGTCCCATGAGTGCGATCACTGGACGAATGCCGCGCGAGTTCAGGTATCGTAGTGCTCTCCAGGTTGGCTCGAAAATCGGCCCGGAATAGCGGTTGTTGTAATATTCCCAGTTCATAGCATTGGGATCGTCGTTGTCGTTGACCTCTTCCCAGTTACTGTAGACGAGATAAGGAACCACGCGGAAGATGGTCGCCCCGAGGTCATCCATCAACATGTCGAACATTGCCTTCTGATCATCACGAAAATAGGGTCCGGTGAAATTGACTCCAAAACCCTCAATGGTTTGGAGCCGCTCCGTGGGGTCGACAGTAACCCGGGCCACAGACTCCTTGCCTTGAGCGAAAAGCAAAGGCCCGGAGACCAACGCCACGCAAGCGATGACATACTTCAGGCGCCTGGAGTTCATTCGCAACATCCCCCCGAACAGAGTGCCGGACTGGCAGCCGTCTCAGCCCAGATTATCCATGATGCCGAGCACGGCACGAAGCTGTGCCGCTTGGCGATTTCTAAAATGCCGGTGATCCGTGATTGTAGAGCCTGGCCCGTTTTCCAAGGGCGGGGCCCGGCCCAGGCGCCGACCCTACATTTCACCCTCCTTCATGCTTCGGGACGAATCGTGTTCGATCACAAAGGCGGCGAGACCAATCTCAGCGAGCCGCGACCTTTCCCTTGGCTGAGAGTGACAGTGCTTGCTGCCGAGCTTCGAGCGCAATTCTCTCAAAGATTGTCTTCGCCGCCCGGTAGCGAATGTGAGCGGCCTCCCGGTCCTTGGAGAAGAACTGGCCCCAGCTTCCTCCCGGCGAGGTCCGACTAATCAAATGGTCGATCCACTGGATGAAGAACTGCGCGTCGCTGGCACTGGCGCGGATGGGCTTTGATTCCACGATGACGAAAACCGCGCCGGTATGAGTCTGGTGGCCATTCTGCCAGTCCATCCGGCGGGCGGCGAGCCATCCGCTTTGGCGAAAGTCCACCGTGGCCTCGAACACCACTGGGGCGCCGCGAGCCACAGCGCCCGTTTGTGACGCCACCACTGCGCCGTCATGTACAAGCTCAACCCTGCCGACTGCTTCTTTGAGAGACCGCCACTCAATTCGCACTCGCACGGGGCGCGTCGCCGGGAGGCGAATCTCATCTCCCGGAGTTGCGGTGCCATTCACCTTAAGGTCCAGGAATTCGTTGTGGGCGTTTCGCGAGACCACGGTTCGCCCTTTGGCGATTCCCTCGATCCACTTGCGGTAAGTCAAGTTGCCGTCTGGAATCCTGACGTAGGTCAGCAGAGTCCCGTAAGGCTCCCCATAGTTGCACGAGTAGTCCGTGGACGCCGCGAGGCCGGGACGAAAGCCGGTGTTCAGGATTCGATAATAAGCCTGCATCGCCGAATCACTTCCGTGCACGTCTTCCATCAAGAACGAGGAAGTTCCCAGCGCGGTTTCCACGGGATATTCCAACGGTGCGCAGCAGTCCAGCGACAGAGGAATGCCGTCGGGCGGCGGATAGAAGGCGTAAGGCAGGTACTGCATGTGAGCGAACCCGGCGATAGCGCCCTGGTCTTTGGCCCAGGCAAATACCGGATACGTATACTGTGAGAAAAATGTCTTCCCCGACTTGAGACCCAAGACGATCAGGTGTCCTCCGATCATCTTGTCCGAGAAGGTGACGCCTACCGGATCGAAATGCCATTCGGCATCCCAATGCACGATGCTCTGAGGGGTGGAGACGACACTGTCTTCACCTGTTATCATCGGAATGTCGCGGTCAGCGTATTCCATTTCACCATTGCCAATATCGGCCAGCACGGAGATCACCGCGAGATTGTTGGTTTGCATCCCTTCGAGAAGTTGCTGGGGTGTGAGCATGTTCTTTTCATGGGATCGGCCGCAGCCAATGCCGCGATGGACGTGGGCGTCCCCCGCAAACCAATCAGGCGGTTCCGGTCTGTCAATAGATTGCGCATGGAAAATGCTGGGGGCCAGCAAACTCAGTCCAAGAATAGCGGGAAGAAGCAACTGCATCCCGCCTTTGATTCCGAGCGTGCTCTCGCCTTGGGTCTTCATTGTGATCATCGCGGCTCGACCATGAAAACTCGGCCTTTCTGTGAATCTTGCCCGCAGCGTACCAAGTGGTTTTGACATGTCAAGCAGTTTCTGGCAAACACGGACCGCCCTGTCACGTGTGTCTGATTCGGGCTTATCTATATAGTTGACACAAGAAGCATGATCCAGCAATCTGCCGCGGTCATCCGATTCATACGAGCCGGCTTGAAGGGTGGCGAAAAAGGCTTTTATATCGCTCCCGAGAGCACTGCGACTAAGGTCTTGGACGCGATGAGTGCGCGAGGGACAAACGGCAACACCGCGATCGAGACGGGCTCTTTAACAGTGGCCACCCCGAAGGAGACATATCTCGAGTCGCAAGACTTCGATCCAGATCGGATGGTCGTTTCCTGGCGGAATCCGTCAGAGCTGCCAGGGCCGCCGGGCACTCAGCCTTTCGACTCGCGGGCGAGATGACTTGGGTAATACGGGCTGCTCCCGGCGCCGAGCGGTTGATGGAATACGAGTCGCAACTCAATCGGTTTACGCGTGACTACGACGACTCAGCCATGTGCCTCTACTACGAGCGCAGCCGTTTTCCACCGGAAGCAATCCTGGGTGTGATCCGGCGCGGGCATCACGAACTGGCAAAGCTATTACGGCGAAAACGATATCGATCTGTGGATGATCCCCTTCTTCGGGGCCTCGGTGTACGACGAC
>QHZK01000289.1 GCA_003224635.1 Acidobacteriota bacterium
GACGGGGATGACGCAGACGGGGGCGCTGCTGGGGACGCCGGACTACATGTCGCCGGAGCAGGCCAAGGGGCAGGAGGTGGACGCGCGCTCGGACCTGTTCACGCTGGGGATTATCTTCTACGAGCTGCTGACCGGCAAGACGCCTTACCGCGCGGACACGGTGCTGGGGACACTGCTCAAGCGCACGCAGGAGCGAGCGCGTCCGCCGCACGAGCTCGACCCTGACCTGCCGCGCTACCTGAGCGACGTGGTGGTCCGGTGCCTGGAGATCGATCCACGGTTGCGCTACCAGAAGGCTTCCGAGATCCTGGCGGACCTGGAGGGCCAGCGCAAGCCGCGCAGCACAACGCTACTCTTGCGCCTGCCGCGGTTTCGCACGGTGGAAGAGTTCCCCACCAAGTGGATTGGGCCCGCGCTCGCGGCGCTCGTGCTCCTGCTGGCCGTTGTGGTTTTCCGGGGAAAAATCTTCGGGCCTGTCGCCAAGCCGGGGCCCGCCACGCCCGCCGTCTCGCTTGCGATCCTGCCTTTCCGCAATACTTCGGGCGACCCCTCGCTCGACTGGCTGGGGCCGAGTCTGGCAGAGATGTTGAACACGGACATAGGACAGTCGGCTTACCTCCAGACAGTTTCCTCCGGCCGAGTCAGTCAGATTCTCCACGACCTGCGGATCGCGCCGGACTCCAACATCGATCCGGATACACTGAGACGGATTGGGGAATTCACCAGCGCTGACAGGCTGCTCTGGGGACAATTCGCCAGGTTCGGGGACCAGATTCGCATTGATGTAACGCTTCGCGACTTGAAGCAGCAGCGCACCTTCGCTTTGAAAGCGACAGCCCCTAGTGAAAAGGAGCTCCCGCGAGCCGTCGAGCAGTTGGCCGCGGACGTCCAAAAGAGCCTGGCTCTGCCCGCCGACATTATCAAAGAGCTTCAGACGCGGGCCCTCAAACCGTCGACGCAGTCGGTTCAGGCGCTGCGCTACTACAACGAAGGACTGCAACTGGCTCACCAGGGCAAGGTTCTCGAGGCGCAGAAGAGCTTCCAGGCAGCCACGCGGGAAGATCAGAACTTCGCTCTGGCTTACGCCAAGCTGGGTCAGGCCTACGCCAACCTGGGATATGCCAACGAGGCCGAGCAGGCCGTCCGAAAAGCTGTGGGCCTGGGCGAAAAGCTCCCGCCCCAGGAAAAGTACCTGATTGCGGCTATCCACGCCCGGACCGTTAACGACAATCAGAAGGCCATCGAGGCCTACGAGAACTTGGCCAAAGTCCTGCCGGAAGATTCTGACGTGCAGCTTGCTCTGGCGGGCCTTTACCAAGCTGCAGGCGCGTCTGACAAGGCGCGGGAGTGCTACGGCAGATTATTGTCGCGTGATCCGAAATACGTCGAAGCGCTTCTTGGCATGTGCGGCGTCGAAGTCATGGCCGGCAATCCGCAGGCGGGTATTGACTACCTGAACCGCGCCCTCGCTCTAGCCATAGAACTTGGAAACGACGACGAGAAGTCCGCGATCTTGTACGAGTTTGGCGTGATCTACAATCAGCTCAGTAAGCCCGAGGAGTCGCTGCGTAATTACCAACAAGCGCTCGAAATCGAGCGCCGGCTGGGCAAAAAAGAGGACATCGCTCAGACCCTCAAAGGTATGGCGCAGGTCCAGGACCCCCTGGGCAAGCCGGACGAGGCGCTCAAGAGTTTAGAGGCTGCTCTCCGATTGCTGCGGGAGATCGGCGACAAAGCGGGGGTTGGCGACACGCTGATCGACCTCTCTAATTTTTATGAAGCCCACGCGCAGAACGACCAGGCGTTGGGCCTTCTCAAGGAGTCTCTGCAAATCCAGCGGGAAGTGGGCAACCAGGCGTACGAAGCGTTGTGCTTGAATAACATCGGAGTCAATTACGCGGACAAGGGCCAGTACGACGACGCGCTTACCTATTTGAATCAGGCGCTGGGGCTTCGGGAGAGACTAAAGGATCCTGTTGGAGTCGCGGACAGTAATTATCAGATGGCGGACATGCTTGCGAAAGTTGGGCAGTTCGATCAGGCGCTCAAACACTACCTGACCGCCCTGGAAGTCTGGCGGAGGGTCAATGACAAGCGCCGTGAGGCCTACACTTCGTATGGGCTGGGCAATGTATTTGAGCAACAGGGCCGTCTGGGAGCAGCGCTGAACGCGAAGGCGGAGGCGCTCAAAGCCATTCGAGAGGTCCAGGACCGGACCGGGATGGCTGAAATGGTCGGTGGCTACGGCGACTCGCTCAGCTTGCTCGGGCGAGGCGAAGAAGCCCAGAAGAGCCTGGATGAGGCGCTGGCGGTAGCTCGAGAAGTCAAAAACCAAGCTCTTGTCGGCCAGAACCTGAACTTCCAAGGCGATAGTCTCTTCTACCGGGGTGACTTGAAAGCGGCTAAGGGGCGCTACGAACAGGCTCTTCAGGTTGCCGCGCGGACGACGGACCGGCGGCTCATCTTGATTTCCAAATTCAACCTGGCCAAGGTGGCTGTCAAAGAAGGACGTTCTCGCGCGGCGGTCGGCGATCTGCGCGGGTTGGCCGGGCAAGCTGATGCCCTGGGCCTGAAGTACGTATCGGTCGAGTGCTCGGTATACGTAGGCGAGGCGCTCGTTAACGCCAAGGATTATTCCCTGGCCAGCCGGGAACTCGATCGCGCCTTGGCGCGAAGCGAAAAACTGGGTTTCGAGGACTTGCGGGCAAAAAGCCAGTACCTGCTGGCCACGGCCCTTCGCCTTGCAGGGAACGGAGCAGAAGCATCGCGCCACTACGCGGATGCGCATCGAATCCTGGACGAAATGAGCTCAGAGGCAAAGAGCGATACCCTCCTGAAGCGCGCCGACCTCGGTCCCATCTACGCGGAATCCGCCAAGTGGTCCCGTAGCGCCTCCCCTTAACCCCTGTAGCGGCGGTCTATGACCGCCAGCGTTATTCCCTAGCATTTTCGGCGCTCACAGAGCGCCGCTACAGCGGTCGGTGTGGCGGGGCTGAATTTCGGCTGAAGCCTTGCCCTTCCGCTGCCGCAATCGCAGAAGAGAACCGGGGCCTTCAAGACCCGGCTCTCTCACGAATTCTGCGCCGACAACTCACTTCAAATTGAACGTGGCGCTGATAGAGGGAACGGTGCTGGTAAGGTCGATCATCGTCGCAATATAGGTGAATCCAGCGGGCATATTTGTGGTTTTCACCTGGAGTTGCCACGTATTGCCGCTGAGGATGAAGAGGGGGAGGCCGCCGGAGTTACCGGCAACGATGATAGGAGTGACGGGCTCCGGCGCTGGAGTTGTTCCAGTCGAGGGATCGAGCGGCAGCACTCGCGCAATCACCAGGAGCGGAAGCAAATTCGTCGGGGAAGCGCCGTTCGGGCAGGCGCCTGTGGGAGAGACCTTGAACTTAAAAGCGATGCTCGCTGTTTTGTTTTTGCTGAAGGCCGTACCTGCTGCAGGCGACGAGAAGGCATCGCCGCAGACCTCAAACGCCGAGTTCGACGTCTGCTGGTTTACCGTGAAGACGCATAGGCCGGGCCTCTTGGTCCCAATAAGGGGAGTTTTAACGACTCCGTCGGTGATGTCCTCGTCCAGGTTCCTGATAAACCTCAGGTTGGGTATCGCCTCCGTGACGGCTGTGGATTTATCGATCTCGAAGTTCTGGTCCGAGAACCCGGAGTTCGGGCTGGCCTCGAACTCGAAAACTTCACAGGTGTCGGGGAAGCCGGCTAAGCCGGGGAGAACTTGGTCGCACGGTATACTTCCGGCGACCGTGGCGGCGACTGTCCCGGGGCTAAGAGAGAAGACGGTGGGGTCGGATTGAGCGACGGAGGGATCAACCAGCGAGTCACGCAGGGTCACCGTCGCGTTGTTGGTGAGGTTAGCCAGGGTAGCCGTGAACCTGGTCCCGGTAATGGGGCTGGTGAAGAAAACGGTGTTCGAGCCGCCGCTTCCGGTCGTGGGCGTAAGGGTGAAAGTCTGCGTCGCTGGCGTTGGAAACGGGCTAAGCTGGGCCGCGTTGAACGCCCCGTCGACGCAAAGGCCACCGAGACTGGCGTTGGTGTTGATGGGTCCGACTTCGACGTTGCCGGTGCTGATGTTGAATCGGTAGAAATTATGGGTTGTCGCGTCGCCGGCCCAGAAGGAAGTCCCGTTGGGATCCAGATTCAACGCCTCCCAA
Organism: Acidobacteriota bacterium; assembly: GCA_003224635.1. GTDB lineage: Bacteria > Acidobacteriota > Terriglobia > UBA7540 > UBA7540 > QHZK01. Next base: position 4,173 of record QHZK01000289.1, read on the forward strand.
TCGCTTTGACTGCCGACGTGATATGTTTGCACAATGGCCGCGGCGCCGCCCACCACATTGACCCGCTTAATGTTCTTCTGATCAGCGACCAGGACTCCCCCGGCGCCGTTACCAGGTGGAAGGATCCGAATGGCAAAAAGCTTGCCGTTAGTACCACCAGAAACGGTCGACAAATCAACGTAAACAGACGATGCGGAGCTCGCCGTGTCGAACTTGAAAATCTTCCGGCCCTCGGACGTGTAGAAGATGGTGTGCCCATCCGAGGCCACGTCGATCCAATCGACGCCCCTGTTCTCGGTAGTTGGCGAGAACGAATCCTGCAACACTCCATTGTGGTTGTATAACTCGAGGCCGCCGCCACTGGCGGAGGAACTCGTAGCTGCATATCCGACGTAGAAGTTGCCGTGACCGTCAAACGCAACCGATTCGCTCTGGCGAAAGCCGGACGTGGCGCCGCCGGGAATTGTCTGGGCGATCGGGTGCGCGTTGTCGATCGCGAATCTGACAATGTCCGTGTTCGAAAAGTTGGTGGTGAAGAGACGGTAGGCCGAATCAAACGCGCACCCGGCGGTCGCGCCGCTCCCTGTGCCATCGGCAATCGTTGCTCTCAATGCGCCCGTATTGCTGTAGACGTTGTACTGCCCGCCGCCGATGGCGACGAACACGTCCCCTACGTTCCACTGCACCTGCGCGTGCAGGGGAGGAGTAGCCCCTATGGCAAGCAGCAGGAGCGCAGCAGCGATCATTCCTCGGCTCATTGTCCTCATAAGATTCTCCTTAAGGTTTTTCGCCAGATTCTTGGCGCATCGTACCACGAGCCCGGTCTGGAGCAACCGCCCAAGGCCCGCGTGCCTGCCCGAACCGGTGGCGTGCGCGTGGAAGGGCGGGGTTTCCAACCCCGCCGCAAAGCGGCACAAAGAAAACAAAAAGGGCTATTTTCTGCTCCTCTTTTTGGCGGGTCCAAAAGACCCGCCCGTCTGCCGCGCTGAAAGGACTCCTTTCAGCAACCTTCTCGCCGGGATTGTTCACCAAGAAAGGCAAGTTTTCGCGACGCGACCCGCAACGGTGCAAGTCTACATCGCGCGATGGCCCTTGTCGATAGCCAGCCTGCCGTTATCGACCTTGTTACGTCATCAGGAAGATC
>QHZK01000314.1 GCA_003224635.1 Acidobacteriota bacterium
ATTCCTGATCCCAACCAAGGCGTGTATTATTCCAATTCCGCATTTCCAGCGACTCTAAGGGATGACAAGGGCGGCGCTCGCATCGACGCCAACACTCGAATTGGAATGATTTCAGGCTATTGGCATTACGACCCCTGGGTGAACGGCCAGCCCTATGGTCCGTTTGCCGCCAGCACGTTCCCTGGTTTTCCGATTCAGACCGTGGGCAAGGCGCAATTGTTCACGTTTGGCGTTACCACTAACTTCGGCGGTAACTCCGTCAACCAATTTACCGCCAGCTATATGCGTAACCACAACGACAACGGAAAACCAGGAACCAAGGGGCCAACCCTCGAATCGATCGGCTTCGCCCCCCCCGGCGCACAAGGGGGCATCTATCAGTTGGAAGGCCCCGCCGCTCAAAATTGGCCGTGGATCGGGTTCAACAACTATGGGGTGGGACAATATGTGGTGGAGCGCGTCGCGGACAATGAGACGTACCAGCTCCAGGATGACTTCACGAAAGTAAGGGGAACCCATACCATCAAATTCGGGGCGAACTACCACTGGGATCACGTCCCCATTGCGCAGGTCAACAACGGTGGCAACTCGTTTTTCATTTTCGGCGGTAGTGAGACCGGATACGACCTCGCGGACATGCTGATTGGCGCTCCCGACTATTTCGCCCAGGGCGCTCCCGCTGCCCTTAATCTGCGGAACTTTTACATTGGGATCTATGGGGAAGACAGTTGGCGCGTGAAACCTAATCTGACCCTGAACTTCGGGGTCCGGTGGGAAACCACCCCGTTCTGGGCCGACAGGCTTAATAGGAATCCTGACATTCAGTTGGGATGTCAGTCGAAGATCTTCCCCACGGCTCCCGTGGGATATTGTTTCCCCGGCGACCCGGGCATTCCCAAATACTTCGTCAATCCTCGCTATAACAACTTCGGCCCCCGGATTGGATTGGCCTATTCGCCCAGCTTCTCCAATGGTTTCTTGCACAAGCTTTTTGGCGATGCGGGCAAGAGCAGCATCCGGGCAGGCTTTGGCACCTTCTACACCAACATCGAGGGAGCGAACACTTTCAATTTTGCCGCCGCCCCCTATTCCTTGTATTACCCAAGCCAGTTTCCGCCGTTGTTTAGCGCTCCCTTTATCAACCGGCTAACGGGAGCGAATTTTGGCAATCCTTTTCCGCTTCCCGTTCATAAGGCGGGCGATACCAACATCGATTGGTCGACATACCTGCCGTTTTCAGGGAGGCAACCCTACCCCGATGATCCCAGCCCCTACGCCGAGCACCTGAACTTCTCCATCCAGAGGCAGTTGACGCCCAGCACGCTGCTGAGTCTGGCTTACGTGGGAACTTTCGGCCACCACCTTGTTTTGAATACCAACAAGAATGGGGCTGACCCGGCGCTCTGCTACAGTCTGAGCGCAGTCGCTGGGTCTAAGACAGCCATAGACCGGGGAATCCCTGGCGTCGCCGACGCCAATCCTTGCGGACCCGGAAACGAAACCGGACTCTTCCATCCGGCAGCAGGAGGAGAGGTCCTCGTCCGCCACCCCTTTGATCAGAACTTCTCGGGCCTCGGGGCGCAGATTATGGCGGGTAACTCGGCCTACCACTCCGGCCAGCTCACCCTGCGTCGTAACACGGGGCGGGCGAATTACCTCCTCAGTTATGTTTTCAGCAAGTCGCTCGATAACGGTTCCGGATTCGGAGACCAGATTATCCAGGGCTTGAACCCGAACATCTACCGCGCCCTCTCGCAGTTCGACATCACGCACATTTTCTCGGCCAGCTACACGTACGAACTTCCCTTTGACAAGCTCTTCCGTTGGAACAGCCGGGTAACGCGAGGATGGAAGGTGGCAGGGGTCACCTCGTTTACGACCGGAGTTCCGGTTAGTATCTTTCAGACGAATGATAATTCGCTGCGGGGCAATGGCCGCAATAGCCCGCAACAGTCCTACACGGATGAACCCAATTTCTTGGGTGGGGGACCAATCTATATTAACAAAGACCCGCGTAAGCAATACCAAGACCCCAACACCGGCGTCCTTGTCAATCCTTATTTCAACCCCGCGCTGTTCAGCGCCGAACCTTTCGGCGGCCAGGGCAACGCAAACAGGAGATTCTTCCATGGGCCAGGAGTCAATAACTGGAACTTGGCCGTGATGAAGGATATCAAGTTGACAGAGACCATGTCGCTGGAGTTTCGTGGCGAGTTCTTCAACGCGTTCAACCACGCCCAGTTCTATGGCAACAACAATGTGGACGGCAACTTTAATTCCGGCCCCAGCGGGTTTGGCGGAGTATTTTCAGCCGGGAATGGCTCGCGCATCGGACAAATTGGAGGGAAATTCTATTTCTAGATCCGAGGTGCCTGGCAAGTCGCATGAAACCTTGGGGGCGGCCTGCACAGGTTGCCACCTCTCGCACCGAACACTATGGGGCGGAAGGAAAGCAGAGGAGAAGACGTCGTGAGCGGATTCGGCAAGCTCGCTACGGCGTTAACGCGCAGCCCCGCAGGTGGTTTTCAGTACACGTCTGGTTATTTTCAAAGATCGCGTTGCCAGGCTCCAGCCGCCGCGCGCTTTTGAATTCCGCGGCGGCGTTCGACCAATCCTGGATCTTGGCGAGCGCGACTCCCAGCCCATTGTGAACGTAGGGATCGTCTGGTCGCATAACCATCAATTTCCGCAAGCAAGCGGCGGCATCTTCGGGTCGATCGTCCGCCAGGTACGCCCTAGCCAGGAAATAGAGCGCGTCGGGGTTGTCGGGCTGAGATTGCAACGCGACCTGGAAGCAGGTTATAGCCTCGCCGGGCTTGTTTTCAAAGAGCAGGGCTAAGCCGTAATTATACGAAGCGCGCGCATTTTCGGGGTCGAGGCGCAGGGCCTGCTGAAGCTTCGTTATCGCCTCCTCGACTTGGCCAGTCTGAAGAAGCTTTGTGCCCTCTGCGACGTAAGCATTGACAAGGTTCCTGTCGGCAGCTCTTTTGCTTCGCTGCTGGAAAAGAAGGGACTCCTGAGCCGCTTCGTCGGTTTTCCCTGCCTTTTTGAGGGCTTGTCCAAGCATGAAATGGACCTCGGGGTCAGCGGGGAGCAATTCCGCCGCGCGGCGCAGCTCCACAATCGCCTCTTCAAGCCGTCCCTGCCTGCGCAGGACGGCGCCCAGGTCACGATGCGCGTCGCCGAAGGTTGGACGCAATTCGATAGCCCGGCGAAGCGCCGTTTCAGCCGTACCCAGGTCGCCGGAATGGAGCGCGAGACTCCCCAATGCGGCATGGTAGACCGGGTCTCCATCGCTAAGGTTGACGGCCACCCGTAACTCCGCCTCAGCCTTCGAGAATTTGCCGTTGGCTTGGTAGAACTCGCCCAGTTCAAAATGCAAGCCGGGCTCCCTCGGCGCGTAACGCAGCGCAGCACGGTACTGTGCGAGAGCCAGTTGGCTCCGGCTCTCCCGGGTATAGAGGCGGGCCAGGGCTCGGCGAGCCTCGATGTCAGCGGGGTCAAGGCCGACCGCGACTTGCAGCTCCTTTTCGGCGTCCCGGTTATCGCCTTCGTCCGCGAGCAGTATACCCAGGTTGCGGCGGATGACAGCGTCATGAGGAGCGAGCGAGCAGGACTTCCTCATTTGGGCAACGGCCTCGTGGGGGCGGCCGGCAGCGCCCAAGGCCGCCGCCAGATCGCTCGAGAGGCGAGGGTCGTTGGGCCGCCGCTGAGTGGCTCGCTGAAGCACCTCCACGGCCTCTGCAGGGTTCCCCTGCCTCACTAATGCAACACCGAGGTTGGCGAGGCAGTCGACATTTTCCGGATCGCGCTCGAGTGCCTGACGGAAACTCTCTACCGCTTCCCTGATCCGCCCTTGCTTCAGAAGGTCCAAACCAGCGGAATTCAGGCGCGCGGCAATCTCCCCCTTGTCCTCAGGGCGCGCTCCAGTGCCTTGTATGAGCAGGCACAGCAATACGATGATGACGGCTTGTCGGTGCGGAGCCCACATATCGTGCAGCATCGTCCGGCACTCGGCGAAGAAACAGAGGTTCAATTCCCTCCAGCGTAGCCGGGAACCTATCTAAAAAGTATAAACCAATCTGGGTATACAGTTGACTCCAGTGACCCAATAGACCCAATGAGTTGCGGTAATGGAGGTCGGAAATGCACGCGCGACCGACTCCAGCTGATTGGAGGCCGAATCCACTTTGGACCCAGTCACTTACGGGGTGCTGGCAGCGTGGGAGTAGGGCCAGAACTCTACGACCTCCACACAGCTACTGGAGTCAACTATATACCCAGATAAACCAATTTGCCCCGTGGGTATCGAGTTGGGCGTCGGGGGGCGCATGATGCGGTCGAAGAAGTCCAAGATAATTAAGGTCACTGCGCTATATTACTGTTCTGGTGGGGAACCTCCAGAAAGGAATTATGGCTCCTCGAAGGGTCGCGCTTGCCCACCGTGGCGAAGGCGACCTGAGGTTGACACAAGAGGCGACTGGCGTATGGTTTTGCGCAAAACAAAGTTGAAATCGAAAATTCCGGATAAGCGGACTGTCACGACTGGTGAGAGCCACAGTCAGCCGCAGCCCCAGTGCCGGCCGTCCGACGAATTTGTAATGCCCCTGCGACCCTCGCCGGTGCCTCGGTTCCGAAAGTGCCCGAGGATCTGGGCGGCCATTCTCCTGGGCCTGCTCAGTGGTTCCGCCGGCCTCGCGCAAAGTGACGCTGCACACCCGATCAACAGCACACCGGTTGTGCTGATCACCGTCGATACGCTGCGCTGGGACCGTCTGGGATGCTACGGAGCTCACAGCGTCCGAACCCCCGCCATGGATACCCTGGCCGCGCAAGGCGCGCGCTTTGAAAACGCCTTGGCCCAAGTTCCCATCACTTTCCCCTCGCATACCGTAATCCTGAGCGGGACCTATCCGATGTACAACGGGGCCCGCCACTACACAAGTCCCCACCTCCTCCCAAGTGTCGGACTGCTGCCGGAGGCCTTCCAACGCCACGGATACGATACGGCAGCCTTTGTGAGCTCGTTCGTTCTGAATTCGAGCTGGGGTTTGAATCGCGGCTTCCAAGTTTACGACGACCACTTCGGCCTACAGCAGAATGTAACGCGCAACCCCGAGGAGGTCGAGCGCCGCGCTGACGAAACCGTCGGACACTTGCTGGCCTGGTTTCAGGCCCGCGCCCAGCGCGACCTAGCGCCCCGGCCTTTCTTCGTCTGGTTACATCTCTACGACCCCCACAGTCCTTATGATCCTCCTGAGCCGTTTCACGGTCAGTACGCCGGACGCCTGTACGACGGCGAAGTGGCGTATGCGGACAGCCAGCTTGCGCGGCTCTTTGATTATCTCCGCCAGAGCGGCCTGTACGATCGCACCCTCATCGTACTGCTGGCGGATCACGGAGAGTCGCTAGGCGAGCACGGCGAAGACGAGCACGGCTTCTTCATTTACAACTCGACCTTGCACGTTCCGCTGATCTTTAAACTCCCGCGTGGAGAGGGCGCGCCGCGCGTCGTCCGCCGGCTGGTCGGGACCATCGACGTGGCGCCCACCATCCTCGAGTTGCTACACCTACGCGATCCCCTCAGCCAACAGTTCCAGGGGAACAGCCTGGCTTCCGACATGCTGGGAAAAGGAGCAACAAGTGCGCGCCCCGGTTATTCCGAGACGTATTACCCGCGTGATTCCTTCGGCTGGAGCGAGCTGCGCTGCCTCACCACCGACCGCTTCAAGTACATCCAGGCGCCTCACCCTGAGGTCTACGACCTTACCAAAGATCCCCAGGAGTTGCGCAACCTCTACGGCGAGCGCACCACGCTGGCGGCGGCGGTGCGCGAACAGCTCATGGGCATCGAGCGGCGTTACAGTTCCACTCAGACGGCGGCGGTGGGGCCGCCCCTGCCCCCGGAAACCATTGAGAAGCTGCGATCACTGGGTTACCTTGCTTATTTGGCCCCAGTCCAGCCTGCCTCCGCCGGGCCGCTCCCTGACCCCAAGGACCGCCTGAAGGTATACAAGGCGATCCAGCGCGCCCGCCTTCTCAATTCGGTGGGACGGAGCGAGGAGGCCAAAGCGCTCCTGGAGACCCTCGCGAGCGAAGAGCCGCATTTTTACCTGATTCCATTCTTGCAGGCTGAGAGCTTCGCGCAAGCTCACCGCTGGGATGATGCCGAACGCAGCTACCTGGCGTGCCTGAAACTCAATCCCGCCTTTGAGCAGGCGATCATGGGGTTGGCGTATCTTTACCTCCGGGACGAGGCGGACGCCGCAAAGGCGAAACCGTGGCTCGATCTCGCCGTCCACCGAAACCCTCACAACATCACCGCCTATTACAACTTGGGGGTGATAGCACGATGGGAGAAAAACAATCAGGAAGCTTACCGCTATTTTCTGAAGGCCGTCGAAGAGAACCCTGGCTACGCGAATTCCCAGCAGGAGCTGGGAATTACGCTGGTCGATCTCAAGCGCTACAAAGAATCCCTAGGCCCCTTGAGCCGCGCCGAAAGTCTCGGGCAGGAGGATCCCCGGCTAGACCATTACTTCGGAACGGCCCTGGCAAACGTCGGCCGGTTCAAAGACGCGGTGGATCATTACCAGAAGGCGCTGAAATTGAAGCCGGACTTCGCCGAGGCGCGTCTGAGCCTGGCCTTGACCTACCTCAACCTGGGCGACCGCCCCGACGCGACACGCGAGTTCCGCACGCTCTGCCGCCAGAACGGTTCCCTATGCGAACAGTACCGTCAACAGTTTGAATAGGCCTGCCTGCGGCCCACGGAAAGAGTACCTGGATCGCCAGCAGCATACTCGTTAACCATATTTCAACCTGACGCTGTTGACTCGGGAAGGTTTCGGCCAGCAGGGTACAAACCCGCTAGAATGTGGAGTAACCGATGAAGAAATGTTATTTGATTTGCGTTCTTGTCCTCTTGGCAACGACGATTCGGGCCGCGGAATCCGCCCCTAAGCTGCCCGGATCGTCGCTCTGGGCGTTGCCTCCAGACATCGCCGAGGAGCAGTACGCGGAGATGCGCAGCTTTTACGAAGGCCAGATCACCGAAGCAGCAAGAAAGCGCAGCCGTCTTTGGACCCTGGATACTTCTTCTATGGGGGCATTTCGAAAGTCGATCGCTCCCAATGTGGAGGAATTCAGGACGATGATTGCGGCATCGGACAATTTCGTCCAGCCCAAGCCGCAACTTACCAAGATTGGCGATGCAGGGCCCTACATTGCTTCACTTGTCGAATGGCCACTCGGGGGACAAGGCACGGTCGGCGCCACGAAGGGTCTCGCCAACGCCAGGGTGCGCGAGTATGGAATCCTCCTGCTGCCCGAGGGCACAGGTCCGTTTCCCGCTGTGATCGCCCTCGCCGACGCGACCCGTTCGGCCGCCGACATCGCCGGGCTCACGGATCGGCTTCCTCCATCGGAGCAATACGCGCGCCAACTGGCACTCTCCGGTTATGTGGTCTTCGCCCCGTTCTTCACCGAGCGCAGCCCGTTCAGCGAGCCGTGGACCGATGATCGCGATTGGCTCTTCCGCCTAGCCTTTCAAGTGGGCCACCATCTGATCGGCAGCGAAGTCCAGCAGGTGTCTTCGGCCGCGGATTTTCTTTCAACGCTTCTCGAAGTTGACAAGACGCGCATCGGTATATTCGGCTCCGGGCAGGGAGGCCTGACGGCGCTCTACGCGATGGCGCTCGAGCCACGCCTGAAGGCCGCACTGGTGGCCGACTACTTCAATGTCCGGGACCGTGCCTACGAGGAACCGGAAGACCGCACGCTGTGGAGGCAATTGATCCGTTTTGGGGATGCCGAGATTGCTTCCATGGCCGCGCCCAGGGCTTTGATATTCGCCTCCGGCAAGAGCCCGAATGGCCGCAACGAATTTGAAAGGGTCCGGTCGCTATACAAGCGCTTGGGCGCCTCGGACGCGGCCTTCTGGGTCGCGGACCTGGCAACGGCGTCCAAGTGCTTGGATACCGTTCTGAATCCACCTCCTGCAAGGACGATCCCGGCGATAACCTTGCGTCTGGATTCGGACAAGATTGCTGCAATTGCCAACGCCCAGTTCTCGGAGTGGCAGGCGTACTTTAAGAACTTGGCCATGGAAGCTTATGCCGTGCGAACTGCGGCTTGGCGCCCGGATTTCAGTTCCCTCCAGAATTACCGGCGCTCGGTCCAACCGAATCTCGACGCCTATTTCGACATGATTGGCCGCCTTCCCGAAACGACCGGACCTCTTGAGGCCCGCAGTGTCAAAATCTACGATGAGCCCGCGTTTACGGGTTACTGGCTTTCGGTCCGGGTATACGACGGCGTGCACGCCTGCGGGATTCTTCTGGTCCCGAAGGGAATGCGGCCGGGAGAACGCCGCCCCGTCGTGTTTACTGAGCACGGATTCACGGGCCGGCCCGAAGATGCCCTGGGAGTGGTAGAGAGTGCGCAAACCCAATACTATTCACGTTTCGGAATGCGCCTGGCCGAGCGGGGGTACATCGTGTTTGCGCCGATGATCTCCACGCAAAATGACCCCGAGCGGCAAGGACTCGTCCGCCGCGCTTACCTGGTGGGAATGACCGTGGTGGGCCTGGAGGCGACGAAATTCGGGCGCGCCCTGGACTACCTCTCGACGCTACCCTTTGTGGATAAGGATCGCTTTGCCTTCTACGGCATGTCTTATGGAGGTTATACTGCTCTGTGGGTGGCGCCGCTGGAGCCGCGCTTCAAGGTGGTTATCTGCAGCGGCCATTTCAACGATTGGGACCTCAAGACCACGGACCTGACCGAGAGCGGCTCTTTTCTGTTCTCCCCCGACGACCTGAACCAATACAACTTCAACGTGCTGAATCTGTTCAACCACGTCGAAATGGCCGGGCTAATAG
>QHZK01000315.1 GCA_003224635.1 Acidobacteriota bacterium
CACCGTGATTCGGCCACGGAGGACGCCGCCCGAGAGCTTCTCCGGGAACTCGGCCTGAGGTTTGTTGGCTGGACTTCCCAGGTGAGTTGGGACTTGGTTCCAAGCAAGCTGCCGCGCATCGCGCGGGCGCTCGTGGAGGCGGGCTGGCACGTCGAAGCCGAAGGTAAGATTCTGAAGCGTCCTGGCGCCTTCCGCATCGAAGTGGCTACCGGCGTCGACTGGTTCGAACTGCACGGCGGGGTGCAATACGGCGAGACGGAGGCGAAGCTTCCCCAGTTGCTCGAAGTCCCCAGTTGCTCGAAGCTTTGCGGCGCGGCGACAACATGGTGCGGCTCGACGACAGCAGCTACGGCGTGCTGCCGGAGGAGTGGCTGCGCCGGATCGAGCTGCTGGCCGGGCTCGGTGCGCCGGAAGGCGGCCACATCCGCTTCCGCCGGAGCCAGGCGGGGCTGCTGGATGCGTTGCTGGCCAGCCAGCCCGAGGCCTGCTGCGACGAAACCTTCACCCGTGTCCGCGAAGAGCTGCGGCTCTTCGAGGGCGTGGAACCGGCCCCGCAGCCTGCGGGCTTTGTGGGTCACTTGCGCGATTACCAGCGCGAGGGCCTAGGCTGGATGGAGTTTCTACGCCGGTTTTCTTTCGGCGGCTGCCTGGCCGACGACATGGGAGTGGGCAAGACCGCCCAGGTGCTGGCGCTGCTCGAGACGCGCCGAGTGCTCCGCGCGGCCGGGGAACCGCTGGGGCCGTCGCTGGTGGTGGTCCCACGGTCGCTCGTCTTTAACTGGAAAGAGGAGGCGGCGCGCTTCACTCCGCAACTGCGCGTCCTCGATTACACCGGCCTGGGGCGCAAGAGCAACAATTTCGCCGTCCACGACGTGATCATCACCACGTATGGCACACTGCGCCGGGAGGCCTTGAGCCTCAAAGGTGTCGAGTTCGATTACGTGGTGCTCGACGAGGCCCAAGCCATCAAAAATCCGGGGACGGAATCGGCCAAGGCCGCGCGCCTGCTGCGTGGAGGGCGCCGGTTGGCGCTCAGCGGCACGCCGGTGGAAAACCACTTGGGCGAGCTCTGGTCTCTGTTCGAGTTTCTCAACCCCGGCATGCTGGGCGCGGCCAGTGTGTTCAAACTGGCGGGCGTCGCGGCCCGCAATCCCGACAATGAGACCCGCCGCCTTCTGGCCCAGGCGCTGCGGCCATTTATCCTGCGCCGCACCAAGAACCAGGTGGCCCGCGAACTCCCACCCAAGACCGAGCAGACCGTACACTGCGCGATGGATTCGGCGCAACGCCAGCTTTACGACGAGCTGCGCCAGCACTATCGCGAGGCGTTGCTCAAGCGCATCGAGACCGAGGGCCTGGCGAAGTCCAAGATCCAGGTGCTGGAGGCGCTGCTGCGCTTGCGCCAGGCCGCGTGTCACCCCGGCCTGCTGGATCCCAAGCGCCGCGGCGAACCGAGCGCCAAGCTGGTCACGTTGCTCGAGCAGCTGCGCGAGGTCATCGACGAGGGACACAAAGCGCTCGTGTTCTCGCAGTTCACAACCCTGCTCGGCATTGTTCGCGACCGCTTGGACGGCGCTCGCATCGTCTACGAGTATCTGGACGGCGCCACCCGCGACCGGCAAGCGCGGGTTGAGCGCTTCCAGAACGACCCGGACTGCCGGCTTTTTCTGATCAGCCTGAAGGCGGGCGGCTTGGGTTTGAACCTGACGGCTGCGGAGTACGTGTTCCTTCTCGACCCCTGGTGGAACCCGGCGGTGGAAGCGCAGGCTGTGGACCGCGCGCACCGCATTGGGCAGACACGGCAGGTTTTCGCGTACCGCCTGATCGCACGCGATACCGTGGAGGAGAAGGTCCTGGAGTTGCAGAAGACCAAGCGCGACCTGGCCGCTGCCATCATCAGCCAAGACAACAGCCTGATCCGTAACCTGCACCGGGAAGACCTTGAACTCCTGCTCTCGTAGCGAGTTCTTCAGCTTCGTGGTGACTGCCGAGGAAAGCGCCACGGCGCTTCGAAAGAATCATGAGGGTGCGGAACGCCTTGAAGCGAAGCATAAAGGCCTTCCGACTGTAAAAAGAAAATGGGTGACCGTAAAAGGTGACGCCTCAGACTCAGACCGAAGTCGGCACATTTCTCTTGACATACACCGATGCCTGGCAGAAAATCCCCGCATTGGCAGCACGACTGACACGGCGCGCGCTGGGCCGTGCTGAAGTTTGCGCTATCGGGTTTTGGGTCGGTTTTTCTAAGAGCCAGTAACGGCGTTCCGGAAGCAGCCACGCCAACACGCACCCGCGGCGGGCTTGTATCGTCGATCGAGTGAACCCGTCTGGTCCAGGTCCGAAGAACAATCCTTGAAACGCCGAGAAAACGAGGAACGAATCCCCCAACACGTTCCCTGGGGGTCAGGCATTCGTCAAGAGGTGTGTCCGGCGCTGCTGCGCTTTTTTGGCTCGTCGAAAGAGTGACTGCTGAGAACACGCCGAAGACCCGAATACTTCGTGGAGGTAGGGTAATGAGTCTGCGAGATAATCGTTCAATGGCCACCAGCAAGGCCGTGGCCCTGTTGCTGGTAGCCATATCCTTTCTGCTCAGCGCATCGCCTGTGTCAGGCCAGATTGTGAACGCGACGTTGTACGGAGCGGTGACGGACCCGACAGGTGCTGGCGTACCCGAAGCGAGCATCACGGCCGCTAACGTCTCCACCGGTATCGCCACGCGAACCACGAGCGACTCGGCCGGAGCTTATACTCTTCCATCCTTGCCCCCCGGCGCCTATACCCTGACGGTGGAAAAGACCGGCTTCAAGTCCACGGTGATTTCTGGCATCACCCTGCTGGTCAACCAGCAGGCCCAGGTCGACGCGCAGCTTCAGGTGGGCCAGGTTACCACGTCAGTCGAGGTAAACGGAGCGGGGCCCCTGGTCTCGACCAGTACCGCGAGCGTGGGCACCGTGATCGGGGAGCGCGAGGTTGTGGAGCTGCCTTTGAACCTGCGCCGGTTCGGTTCTCTCGCTGTCCTCGTCCCCGGCACGACCACCGACAACGGCGGATTTGCTTCTCAGTCGTTCGGCTCGCCCTTCAGCGAGTCGAGCTACGCCGCCAACGGTGCGCGCTCCGCCAGCAACAACACGCTGATTGACGGCGTGGACTCCCGCAACCTGACCTTTGGCGGCTTTGCCGTCTCGCCGCCGCCGGACGCGGTCCAGGAATTCAAGGTGCAAACCAACATCTACGACGCGGCCTTCGGCAAGACGGCCGGTTCCACGATTAATCTCCTCGTCAAGCCGGGAACGAACGAGATTCACGGAACGGTGTACGAATTCCTGCGCAACGACAAACTGGATGCGCGAAATACTTACGCCACGAGCCGGCCGGAATACCGCCGCAACCAGTTTGGGTTTTCGGTCGGCGGCCCCATTCGCAAGAACAGGACCTTCTTCTTCGGCAACTTCGAGCCGTTGCGCCAAATCCAGGGTTTGTCCCTCCAAAACACGGTTCCGACGGCGGCGATGCTTTCTGGGGATCTTAGCAAGCAATTCGACTCAGAGGGAAATCTCGTTAATACCTTGACCGAACAAAAGGCTAACCTCTGCGGAACCGGTGGCCCGGCCAATCTGAACTTCGATCTCGGCCAGTTGTTTGACCCTGCCACCGAGACCCTTTTTAACTGCCCTGCCGGGAGTGCAAAAGCCGGGAACCAGATTCTTGTGGGCAACCCTATCCCAGGCAACATCATAACGAGCGTCGACCCGGTGGCTGCTAAGGTCCTATCGCTCAACGCGTTCCCGGCGCCCAACCGACCCGGCATTTCGAACTTCGTGAACCAGGAGCCGCGAGTGCGCAACGATTATCAGTTCACCGTGCGCCTTGACCACAGCATTAGTTCGAAGGACCAGCTCTTTGGCCACTACATCTTCGGCCAGTCCCGCATCAAGGACACTACTCTGGCCTATACCACCCTTCCCGGCTTTGGAGACACCGTCTACTTCCGGGGACAGAACGTGGCGCTGGGTTGGACCCATACTTTTGGCAGTCACCTTCTGAACGAAGCGCGGGTCGGCTTCCAGCGCGACTACGACATCGCGGCCTGTGAGCAGTGCCCTCGCCCGACCGGTTTCATGGCCGGCCTTGGGATCAATAATTTCCAGGCCCTGACGGCCTCTGACGAAGGCTTCCCGTTCTTCGGGTTTGTCAACTTTGCCGGAGTCGGAGACGCGAACTATCGTCCCGTCATCAGCCCGGACATGGTAGAAAAATACCAGGACAACCTGACCTGGACGCGCGGCCGGCATACGCTGGTGGTGGGCGCGGACATGCAGTTCTGGCAGGTGCTCCGGGAGGAAGCGGCGTTTTCACCCCACGGCCAGATTTACTTTAACGGCCAGTTCGCGTCTCTCGCCAATGAGCTCTCGACACTGGAGCCGTCGACCCGTCCCAACCTGAGCGGGATTTCCGACCTGGCGGATTTCCTGCTCGGTTATCCCAACAATGCCGCTCGCACTCTGCGCTTCCTGGACACGAATCAAGTAGGAGGAGGCTTCTGGAACTGGTACGCCCAGGACGATATTAAGGTGAGTCCGAATCTCACCGTCAACGTCGGCCTGAGGTGGGAATATCGCCGGCCGGCGGTGGATAAGAGGAACAATTTCGCCACGCTCGTGCCCCTTGGTCCAAAATTCTCCGGACCTGGCGACGCAATCCTGGTAACTGCTGCCGACAACGCTCTGAACGACTCGTTCTGTACCGACCCCTTCTACTCCTACCTGATCTCAGCTTCGGGCCAGTGCCTCGTGGCGACTTCCGCCGAGCGGGCAAAACTCGGCTTCACCGGACGGACGCGCCGGACGCTCATCTTTTCGGACAAAAAGGATTTTGCGCCGCGCCTCGGCATCACCTGGCGGCCGAGCAGCTCGGACAAGTTGATCGTTCACACCGGGTATGGGATTTTCTACGACCTCCCGAATTTCAACAACCAGCACTTCGTAGACAACAATCCGGTGTTTTCGCCCTCTCAGATCTTCAACACGACGTTTGGCGCCCCGCCCCCCGCGAATCTGGAAAACATTTTTGGCGGAGGCGCGGGCATTCCTCCTCTCAGCCAGCAGTTTGTTTCGCTGTACGTTTCTCCCGACTACAAGGCGCCCTATGTGCAGCAGTGGAGTTTCGGAATGGAGTCGCAACTGTCACAGAATTGGGCGGCAGAAGTCAGCTATATCGGCACCAAATCGACCAAGCTCGGCAACCTGCACCTGTTTGCCAACCAGCCCGAACCCTTTGGACAGGGCGATATTCAGTCCCATCGTCCCTATCCGGACTTCAACATCATGCTTTTCACCACTCCGGATGCCAATGCCAATTACAACTCCCTCCAAGCCAAGGTGACCAAGCGGTTCTCGAGCGGCTTCACCTTCCTGACGGCCTACACTTTCGCGCACTCCATTGACGAGAACGAGGGAGACGAGGGTTTCGGCGGCGGCGTCGGCAACGGCAACGCGCAGGACGACAACAACCTGGGGCTCGATCGTGGGCGGGCGGTGAACGATGCGCGCCAGCGGTTGGTCTTCAGTTACATCTGGGAGCTGCCAGTAGGCAAGGGCAAACGGTACCTCGATCGCGGAGGCGCCCTCAACCAGGTTCTGGGAGGCTGGCAGGTCTCCGGCATTACCCAGTTTCAGTCCGGCTTCCCCCTCACCGTCGGCTCGCAGGACTATTCCAACACGAATTCTACGAACTCGCGTCCCGACCGCACCTGCAGCGGCGTGGGAAAGAAGACCACCAGCAGTTGGTTTGACACAGGCTGTTTCACCATCGCCGACCTGCAAGCAGCACACGAAGCCGGCACGCCACGCTTTGGCAACTCAGGCCGGAACATCCTGGACGGGCCCGGGTATAACAACTGGGATTTCGCGCTGCTCAAGCATTTCGAGCTTACGGAGCGATTCAAGCTGGAGTTCCGCTTTGAGCTGTACAACATGTGGAACTACGCCCAGTTCGGCAACCCCGGCACGCGGGTGGGTAGCCCCAGCGAGGGTGTTATCACAAGCGCCGGCCAGCCCCGCGACATCCAGTTCGGACTCAAGCTGAGCTTCTAGTCTACGGGAGTCTCCGGGACCGTCGGTCGGAAGCGTAGTGTCAACGGCGCCCCGAAGGACCTGTTACGCCGGCGTCGAGTGATAGCGACAGACCGCAAGCACCGGACAGTTCCGCGGAGCGGCAGTGGCCTAGTTACAAGTCTGGTGGCAGCGCAGCGCGTCTCCCTTGGCAATCCCAGCGCCGCTCGAACGCTGTCGGATTCGGACCAAGGCTTGGCGCTCGCCGTTCGCCTTCTGTTCTTCTCCGAGCCGGTCGAATGCTTGGGCCAACAAAAAATGCGGCTTGCCATCCTCAGGGTTCAGTTTTTCCGCCTGCAGAAGCTCATCAACCGCCTCTCTGGTGCGGCCCAACTTCAGCAGCGCCTTGCCCGTCAGGTAATGTGCGTCGGCTGACGGAGGCCCCAACCGGAGAGCTTGCTCGGCATACTTCAGGCCCTCGGTCAGTTTGGCGCGATCGTGGCTGAGGAGGAGGAGAAAGGCCAGATCAATGCAGGCGGCGGAAACCTCTGAAGCGTTCTGCCCCGCGGCTTCAATCGCTCTCTTGTAATACACCTCTGCCAATCCGTAGTTACCCAGTCTTGCCTGGTCCATGCCTAGCGCCCGAAGCGCGGCGGCGTCGTGCGGATTCAGCGCCACGGCCTTATAAAGGTAGCCCAAGGCGGCCTCATACTTTTCGTCAAGAAGGAGCTGGTGCCCCGCCAGGTAAGCATTTAGATCGCTGCCTGGATTCAGGCTCGCTGCCGCCAACAACTCCGACTCCGCATCATCCGGCCTTTTGAGCTGACGCCAGGCCAGGCCTAACAGCAAATGGGCCTGGTCATTCTGGCTCGCGAGCCGAAGCGATCTCTGAAAAAACAATACGGAGCGGGACCACTCCTGATGATCAAAATAGAGTTTACCCATCCGAAAGTAGCCGGAGGCCGGAGGCAGCGAAGCCGACAGGCGATCCTCGAGAAGGCGCTCGGCGTCGTGGAACCGGCGCGAGCGAATCAATAAGTCGATGCTCCGGAACACCTCGTCGTCCGCGGCGGAGCTTCCGCCCGCAGTAGCGGAATCCGGAGTCTGCGCCTGAAAGGTACCGGTCTGTAGAGGGAGATTAGCCAGCAGAACGATGACCGCAAGTGTCCACGACCGACGCTTGAGCATGACTCGGCCTGACGCAACGACTGACGCGCTCTCGGTTGAGGCAACTATGCTACCACGGAGCTACAGAAACAGCCTCTCGCGAGACCCCGGCGGGGCCCGGGCGAAGTGTCGCCGACACGCGAGCTGACGCCCGCTGTACTTACTCTGACGCTTTCGAGGTCGATCCCTGTAGAATAGCGGCTGATGTTACAAGCGCCCGGAGCCGGGGTCGCGAGTTGCGCTTTGTTGCTCGGCATCAGCGTTCCGCTAGGCCGTTCGATGCCGGGACCGCGCGCGCCGCAGGCTTCTGCGGCTCAGGTGCAATTCACGGATGTCGCTCAGAAGGCTGGCCTGAACGTTCGAGTCGTCAATGGCGGAGAGAGAACCAAGAAATACATTTTCGAGAGCACGGGAAGCGGCATCGCCTTTGTGGACTACGACCGCGACGGTTATCCTGACATCTTTGTGGTCAATGGCAGTCGGCTGGAAGGTTTCCCGGCGGGCGCGTCACCTTCGAACCGCCTCTTCCACAATAATCGTAATGGGACATTCACCGACGTAACCGCAGCCTCGGGCCTGACGAGTTCAGGCTGGGGTCAGGGCGTCTGTGTAGGGGACTACGACAACGATGGATTCGACGATCTCTATGTGACCTATTTCGGGCGGTCGAATATCCTTTACCACAACAACGGGAACGGCACTTTTACCGATGCCACAGAACAATCTGGCGTGGGATCATCGGGGCGTAACTGGAGTACCGGGTGCTCCTTCCTGGACTATGACGGCGACGGCAAGCTGGATCTTTTTGTGGCGGGCTACGTGGATCTCGAAATGGCATCAACCCCGCCTCCCGGTGCGAATCCCAACTGCCTTTGGAAGGGCGTGGCGGTGTTCTGCGGTCCCCGCGGATTGCCTCCCGCCACCCAGCGCCTCTACCACAACCAAGGGCGTGGCGCCTTCACTGAGACCTCGGCTCAGGCGGGAATTCGCAAGGCCGGCGCCTGTTATGGCCTGGGAGTCTTGACCGGCGACTTTGAAAATCGCGGTTGGCCGGACATCTACGTGGCCTGCGATTCCTCACCCAGCCTCCTTTTTCGAAACAACGGCAACGGGACCTTCAAGGAGAGGGGTATTCAGGCTGGCGTGGCGTTCAGCGAGGACGGGCTTGAACAGGCGGGCATGGGCGTTTCCGCCGCGGACTACGATGGGGACGGATTGGAGGACATCCTTAAGACGAACTTTGATGAAGATGTCCCGGACCTTTACCACAACGACGGTGAGGGCACATTCTCCTTCAGGACCTTCGACGCGAAGCTAGGGTCCAATTTGAGATACCTGGGTTGGGGCGGAGGCTTTTTTGACTACGACAACGACGGATGGCCCGACATTTTCGTCGCCAATGGCCACGTCTATCCGGAGCCTGAGAACCATAATCATCCTGAGTCGCCTTACCGTCAGCGAAATCTTCTTTACCACAACGCCGGCGACGGCACGTTCGATGACGTGACCTCGGCGGCGGGGCCAGGGCTCGAACTTCGCCGGTCAGGACGCGGCGTAGCGTTCGGCGACTTTGACAACGATGGCGATTTGGACGTCGTCATCAACAATCAGAATGATCCGCTTACCTTGCTGCGCAACGACGGAGGAAACAAGAACCATTGGCTCTCGATCCGCACCGTGGGCGCCAAGTCCAATCGGGACGGTATTGGCGCTCGGATCGCGATTCTTGCCGGCGGGCGTCGTCAGATTGACGAGGTCCGCAGCGGCGGGAGCTATCTTTCCCAGAACGATTTGCGGGTACACGTCGGCCTGGGCCAGGCGAGCAGATTGGACCGGCTGGAAATCCGGTGGCCTAGCGGCATCGTGGACAAGCTCGAGAACATTTCCGCCGACCAATTCCTGGTCGTTCGGGAAGGAACCGGGATTGTGCGCGCGAAGTAAGGCTTGGCGCTGTACCGATGGCGAAAAATATAGGGGGGCCGACCGCCCTTGAAGGCGTTACCTCATCCGTGTCTAGCTTTCGAAATGCCGTCCAACTGCTGCTCGCTCTCGGCGAGCTGATGCCGTTCAAAACGTATGGCCGGGTTGTGGCGTGCCTGATCGGAATAACCTGCGAACTCTGCCCGGGTTCTGCCGGATTTAGCGTTGAGCCCCAATCTTCAACTTCTGTCATTCTCATCTCGGTCGACACCCTGCGCGCCGACCGCCTCAGTTGCTACGGCTCTAGGCGCGCGCAGACACCACACATCGACGCCATGACCAGGGGCGGGACCTTGTTCTCTGAGGTCAGCGCGCAGGCGCCGCTCACTTTGCCCTCCCACGTTTCCCTGCTGACCTCGACTTATCCCTTTGCGAACGGGATCGAAGACAACGGCGAGCAGCTCGCTCCCGGCGCCGTTACCCTTGCGACTGTTTTGAAGTTGCGCGGATACCGTACGGCAGCCTTTGTGGGCGCCTTTGTCCTGGATCGACGCTTCGGACTGAGCCAGGGGTTTGACGTCTACGAGAGCCCTTTCGACCTTCACCGAGAGGCTGGACGAGACCCGGGAGAAATCA